>JALWEA010000131.1 GCA_027039465.1 Calditrichia bacterium
ACGGCCATCCTTTGCCGGCTTTTGCGATCGGGTTGCAAGAATAATTTGTGACTTTGCAGGCGTTAAATTTAATATAAGATCAATAATCATATTAAACAAGAGTTCGATGTGCGCCACCTGTCCGTAGATGGCCGGCAAGTTTTTGGCAAAATCGGTTTTAAGGCGCTCTTGGTGCTGTTTCCATGAAGGCTGAAAAAGCAAACGTTTTAAGATTTCATTCAGGAATACTTTTTGCGGAACCAAATCGCGTTTAATGGAAGTAAAGGAAACCAATCGTGCCACGACTTCATTAATGCGGTGAATCTGCCGTTCAATCATCTCCAGGTGACGTTTGTCCTGTTCGCTTAAATGGGAGCTGGTTTGGAATAACTGCAAGCGTCCCCAGATAACGTTAAGCGGGTTTAGCAGCTCGTTAGCCAAAGAATCGGCAAAGGCATTGAGCACCGTTTCCGATGAAAATGTCGGAGATGTGTTAATATTGGCCAGGCAGGCGCCGTGGATAATAAAGTAGTCATGCCCGTTTTTAACCGCTCTGACCGAAACGGGAAAAGTAAATTCTTTGTAATTGCTGTCCACAAGCTCCAACTGCATATTTAAGGCGCTGTCCCGTAAGGAATGAAATTTGTTGATCACATAATTCCAAACCTTTTTACCTTCCTTCAGGAATTCGGAAAAGTTTAAATTCGATTCATCATCCGAATTGACTTTTAAAATTTCCTGAGCCGTACGGTTTAAAAACAAAATATCCGAATTTTTGTCGACAATAGCCGTGAATAAATGGTTGTCGTACAGAGCGGTTTTGATTAAATTCCAATAGGCAAGATTGGAAACCTGCCGGTTGCTGAATTCCGAATAAAAATGGCTGATTACAAACGGTAAGCGTTCGGGCAGAGCTTTGTGCTCAATGATGTTCAAATTTTTGAAATCAATCCAAGGATCAAGGTCGGATAAATTATTTGAAATTAAAATAGTGTGGATTTCCGGATGAATGAGCTGAACTTTCTTCAAATCCTCGGGCAAAAAGGGCGAGGCCGTATTGTCGACAATGAGTAAGTTGAACGGATGCTCGGACAGGACTTTAAAGGGGAAGGTATTTCCCTTCTCGACAGACAGTTGGTAATCGATTGCGCCGAGAATGCCGTTGAGCAGGCGTGTCAAATTTTCGTCAGTATTGACGGCCAATATGTTTAAATTTTCATACAGCATTTTAATGAATCAGCTTTTTAGTGTAATTTATGGCATTTTTCAACCGATTCAAAACCTTTTTTTGTCCGAGAACATAAATCATTTCAAAGATGCCTGGACTGGCTGTTTTGCCCGTTAGGGCAAGGCGCAAGGGATGGATGACTTTCCCGGCGGACAACCCCGATTTTTCGGCAAGGTTGCGAATGGCCTGTTCAATTTCCTGCAGGTTGTCGAAAAATTGTGCAGGCTGCTGTTGAAACAAGGCATATAATGCTTCAAGGATTTGCAAACTGTTTTCTTTGGCAAAGAATTTTTTAACGCCTTTTTCTTCGTATTCCACCGGATCCGTAAAAAAGAGGTCGAGTTGTTCGGTGAGTTCATTCATGGTTTTGGAACGAATCTGCAGCAGGCCGATTAGGTAGCGGAAGCGTTCGTCCTGCAGGTAACTCAACGGCAAGCCTTTGTTTTTTAGCCAAGTTTCAACAAAAGGAAGTAACTCGTCAACCGACTTTTGCGCTAGATATTTACTGTTAATCCAAAGTAGTTTTTGCAGATCAAAAACAGCCGCTGTTTTGTTAACCCGCTCCAAACTGAATCGTCGGATTAATTCTTCTTTACTGAAAATTTCGCGATCGTCGCCCGACGACCATCCCAAAAGGCACAAATAATTAAACAATGCTTCGGGGAAAATACCCATGTTGCGAAATTCTTCCACCGAAGTGGCGCCGTGGCGTTTGGAAAGCCGATTTTTGTCCGGCCCTAAAATCAGAGGTAAATGTCCGAATTCGGGCACCTTCCAATTTAAGGCTTGGTAAAGCAGGATTTGTTTGTTCGTATTGGAAATATGGTCGTCGCCGCGCAAGACAAGGTTCACCCCCATGTCATGATCATCCACAACTACGGCCAGTTGATAAACGGGCGTATTGTCCGAACGGACGATAATGAAATCATCGAGCGTGTCGTTATCAACGGACATCGGCCCGTGAATGAGATCGTTAAAACGAACCTGTCCTTCGGGTACTTTGAAGCGAATGGCGAAAGGCAGGCCCTGATCCAATTTTTGTTGGATTTCTTCGGGAGACAAATGGCGACAGGTGCCGTCGTAATAACGGTTAAGTTTTAAAGCTTCGGCGCGTTTGCGTTTTGCTTCCAGCTCTTCCCTGGTGCAAAAGCAGCGGTAGGCTTTGCCCTCCTGCAAAAGTCGGTTGGCGATTTCCATGTGGCGTTGCACATTGGCGCTTTGATAGCGAATTTCTCCGTCCCAGTCCAGGCCCAGCCATTGCAAGGCGGAAATAATCTTACGTATGGATTCTTCCGTTGAACGGGCGCGGTCGGTGTCTTCGATGCGCAAAAGAAATTGTCCGTTTTTTTGCCTGGCAATTAACCAATTAAAAATGGCGGTACGTGCGCCGCCAACATGCAGATATCCGGTCGGACTGGGTGCGAATCGCAAAACGGGTTCCAAGGCAACTCCTGTTTTTAAAATTAAACGACGCTTGTCAATTAATTTTTCAAAGAAACGGAAATTGTAATAAATTAAAATTAAATGAATTTAGATGATTTGATGCTTTGGGGCAAGTGAGGTTGGTCACATGAAAAACGGGCAAGAACGGCGGGTGTTTCGAACTTTTCAATATTTTAAATTTTGTGCCTACGGCTTTCTGAAAAATTTACGCTTTTTCGATGCCTTCATCATTCTTATTTTGCGTGAAGTCGGCTTTTCCTATTTTCAAATCGGTACTTTATATTCCATTCGTGAAATCAGTAAAAATTTGTTTGAGATTCCCTCGGGCATTGTGGCCGATAGTTACGGCCGTAAAAATGCCATGGTCTTTTCCTTTTCGTCTTACCTGATTTCTTTTTTGATTTTTTACTTCAGCACGTCCTATCCGCTTTTTGCTCTGGCCATGATTTTGTTCGGTATGGGCGAGGCTTTCCGTTCCGGTACGCACAAGGCCATGATTTTAAGCTATCTGGAACGCAACAACTTGCTGCATTTAAAAACGCAATTTTACGGACGAACCCGTTCCTGGTCGCAGATGGGTTCCGCTTTAAGTTCGCTGCTGGCCATCGGAATTATTTTATGGGGCAAACAATACCGCTTGCTATTTTTAATTTCCGCGCTGCCCTATTTTTTGGATTTGTTGAATTTGATCTCGTATCCGTCCTATTTGAATCGGTCGGTCAATGCACAAACGCATTTGCAAAAAGAGGGCGGGTTGCTCAGGCGTTTGAGCGAAGTGTTGAAATCGTATTTCAAACAATTTGCCAAACTGGAATATTGGCGACAGTTTTTTAGCGCTGCTAGTTACGGCGGATTTTTTAAAGCGCTTAAGGATTATTTCCAACCCATGCTTAAAGCGTTGGCTATGCAGTTGCCGATTTTTCTGTTTCTGTCGCAGAAGGATCGTACTTCAATTTTGGTCGGCTTGACCTATTTTTTGCTGTATTTACTCACGTCTTACAGCTCGCGCAATGCTTACCGTTTTGAATCCCGTTTTAAGAATTTAGCCAAAGCCATTGATGTGGCCTATCTGATCGGCATCGTCCTTACTTTGTTTGCCGGCATTGCTCTTTCCGTGGGCTGGGCCTTGTTGGCCGCGTTTTTGTTTGTGGGACTTTATTTGGTACGCAACATTCGCCGACCGTTGATCGTCAGCTATTTGAGTGAAACGTTGCCTTCGGATATTATGGCCTCCGGGCTTTCAACCATGTCGCAATTGGAAACACTGATCGTAGTCGTTATTAGTCCGGTCATCGGTTGGCTGGTGGATTGGCTGGGATTAGGCTGGGGCATCGGCTTGATTAGTGTGCTGTTCTTGGCGTTTTATCCGGTAGCCCGATTGCACAGGAAGTGAAAAGATTAAGGATTTTTGGGCTGCTATTATTGACATCAAAGCGGTTTGTCGTTCCGAGGCCGGGAACCATAGCATGCGCCACGGATTATTAAGATAGTGGCATGGATTAATTGGGAATTCGGAACTGGGAACTGGGGACTTGGAACAGATGCAGCGTCCGGTTCCCGAGTGATTCTGCCGGACTTGTAGGGGCGAAGCATTTCCCTAACAAATAAAGAAAAAATCGATGTTTTTGGTTGCACATCGTTAAATTTTTCAAGTTTTCAGTATCTTGGCGGAAATGCTTCGCCCTTACATCGAACGTCCAACATCAAAGGCAGAATCGTATCAAGGGACGGACGCGCCACAACATATCAATAGTAGCACAGCGGAGAATCTCCTCAAAAGTAGCAACGGACGAAAGGGATTCTTCATCCCGAGAATCGGGATTCAGAATGACAGCCCACCACATGTCAATAGTAGTCACGCTCCTGCGGGACGAGGAATCCCTAACATTATTCAGATCATTTCTTTAACGAAGTCTTGCGATTTTAAGGCGTGCTGTGGCGCCGTCCCGACGTGATGGAAAAGGATTGGCGGATGATTAATTTTTTCCACCCCCTGTTGTCCCCCTCATAGTTATTAAGTGTAAAGTCAAGAGAAAGGACGACATTTTTTGTATGTCGTCCAAAACGTTTGGCTACCTATTGACATATAGGTCCTGGGCTATTATTTTCCAACTAACCCAAGTAACGAAGAAGGAGAAGTCAAGACCCCGGAATTCTCGATATTT
>JALWEA010000132.1 GCA_027039465.1 Calditrichia bacterium
AAACGCTATGATAAATAAGTTAAAACGGATTGATTTTAAAACCAAATATGTTCTGTAGAATACATCACAAAATAGCGAAAAATTTAGGAGGCCTTCATGGATTTCGGATTGCAGGGTAAAAAAGCGATTGTGTTAGCCGCCAGCAAAGGATTGGGAAAAGCTGCGGCCGAGGCTTTGGCTTCGGAAGGATGCGCTTTGGCAATTTGCGCGCGGAATGCCGAACCTTTGCAAAAAACGGCTAGGGCGATAAATAAACAATATCAGGTACCTGTATTTACCGGAACGGTTGATATTCACGATAAAACAAATTTGGAATCGTTTCTTGAAGAATCCATTGGGAAAATGGGCGGTGTGGATATTTTGGTGACCAATGCCGGCGGCCCGCCGGTCAAAGGCTTTGAAGAAACCACGGACGAAGAATGGGCTTACTGGTACGAAATTACTTTTATGGGTGTGGTGCGCAGTATTCGCAAGGTTTTGCCCCACATGAAAAAGCAAAAATTCGGCCGCATCATTAATATTACTTCCATTTCGGTCAAAGCACCGGTGGAACGATTGATTTATTCCAATGCGTTACGCTTGGCTGTGGTGGGATTGGCCAAATCACTCTCCGCCGAGTTAGGGCCTCTTGGGATTACCGTAAACAACGTAGCGCCTGGCTATCATTTGACGGACGGTTTGGAACGCATTGTACGCAAGCGTGTGGAAGGTGGTGAATCACGTGAAGCGGTTTTTGCTCAATGGGAAAATAAAATTCCGATACGTCGAATCGGTCGTCCCGAAGACTTGGCTTTTCTGATTGCCTTCTTGGCCTCCGAACGCGCTTCGTACATTACGGGAACCACCATTCAGGTGGACGGCGGACTGTATTCGGGAACGTTGTAAAATTTATTAATGTATCTTACTCGAAGAAGCCCTAAAGGGAAAAATAAAGAGTTGTTGAAGATTTAACTTTGAACTAAATAATCATTTTACACTTAGTCCCCTATTAAAACGGACTTACTAACATGAAACCCTTGAAAAAATGCTTTGATTTCCGGATTTTCTAAATTATTAAATATTCGATGCTAAATTCTGCCCTACCGATAATCATTGCTAAATTTTTGTTGAGCACCGGATTACATCCCCTTCTCTTCGAAGAAGAGAGGGGGAATGAGGGGGTGAGTTAACGTAGCACATTAATTCCACAAGGGTTTCGGTATTTCAATTGTCCCTATGGGACAAACATTTTGCTTTACGTCTCCTGCCCCACATTTGAAAATGTGGGTTATTATCATAATTCCCTATCGGGAATTTTTTCAAAGAACCCTTGAAAAAAGCGGTGCTTCACGAATTTTTATAATTTTTGAATATGCGGTGCTGATTCTACTCCCCACTAATTATGCCTAATTCCTTGTTGAGCATAGGATTACGTCCCCTTCTCTTCGAAGAAGCTGAGCTTTATACACACAAAGCACCGTGGGCTATGGTCCGTCTCGAGAAGAAGATGTGAAAATTACATACATCTCTGTAGCCGTATCAAGTCGCTGTAGCCCTCGCCAAAGCGTGACTGTGCC
>JALWEA010000133.1 GCA_027039465.1 Calditrichia bacterium
AAAACGGTTGATTTGGTAAAGCAAATATTCCCGTCAAAAAAAATTTGGCTGTTATTGGGTTTGTTAGAAACCAAAGATTTTAAATCGATTGTAACTTATTTGAGTAAACAAAATCTAAACATCTTGCTAACGGAGCCGAATACCCATAAGAAACTTTCGGCAGATCTTTTGGCCGAAGAATTTGAAAGGCATTCCGTTCCCGTGCAAAAAATTTACGATCCTTGGAAAGCTTTGCGACAGGCGCGTTCATCCTTAGCGGAGTCGCACGTTTTATTGGTGATGGGAAGCCATTATTTAATCGGCGATCTGATGAACCATCTGCAAATTTAGTCGTTTAATGAAAAGGTTCCGGATAAGGGTTTTGGTTAAAAATCAATACATCCCGAAAGCCGGAATTTAATTTTTAAACTTTCTTTTACTCAAATTTAAAATCCATTGCCGTCATCGTCACTAAAAAGGCTTCAAGGCGGCAAAGCAAATTACCGGTTCCCAATTTCAAAACCGATAGACTAATCAGCGGAAACTTAATCAAATTTCATTTGACATGAAGCGCGAATGCTTTTATATTCCTTATCACGACAGTATTTTAAGAATTCCGTTTCAATCATTCCCTGATTGTCTAAATCGTACTTTAGAAATTACCGGTAGTAAAAAGTAGGACAACACATCAATTTCAAAATAATCACGAGGTTTATTCATGTTAGATATTGAAGAACTCAAAAAGAAGAAAATTTCCGAGCTTACCGAAATTGCTCAGGAAATGAATATTTCCGGTATTTCCGGTTTGAAAAAATCCGAACTGATTTTCCGTATTTTGGAAGAACAAACGGCGCAGGAAGGGCTTATTTTTTCCAAGGGCGTCTTGGAAATTTTGCCTGACGGTTACGGCTTTTTACGTTCGCAGGATTACAGTTACCTGCCCGGCCCGGACGATATTTACGTTTCGCCTTCGCAAATCAAACGATTCGGTTTGCGTACGGGCGATACGGTAACCGGCCAAATCCGGCCGCCGAAAGAAAACGAACGGTTTTTTGCTTTATTGCGAGTTGAAGCCGTTAACGACGAATCTCCGGAAAAGGCACGCGAACGCGACCTGTTCGAAAACCTGACGCCGCTTTACCCCATGGAGCGCATCAATCTGGAAACCACTAGTAAAGATTATTCCATGCGCATCATGAATTTATTAACGCCCATCGGTAAAGGTCAGCGCGGTTTGATCGTGGCTCAGCCCCGTACCGGTAAAACGATTTTGCTGCAGAAAATTGCCAATTCCATTACCAAGAATCATCCCGAAATCACGTTAATGGTTCTGTTAATTGACGAACGTCCCGAAGAAGTAACGGATATGGAGCGCTCGGTTGATGCGGAAGTCATTTCTTCCACCTTTGACGAACCGGCCGAACGGCACGTTCAGGTGGCGGATATGGTTCTGGAAAAAGCCAAACGCCTGGTGGAATACAAACGCGACGTGGTGATTTTGCTGGATAGTTTAACCCGTTTGGCGCGCGCCCACAACACGGTTGTGCCGCACAGCGGTAAAATCCTTTCCGGCGGTATCGATTCCAGCGCCCTACAAAAACCGAAACGCTTTTTCGGCTCGGCACGTAATGTGGAGGAAGGCGGCAGTTTAACCATTATTGCCACGGCCCTGGTTGATACCGGCTCCCGAATGGACGAAGTTATTTTCGAAGAATTCAAAGGTACCGGTAACATGGAATTAATGCTCGATCGCCGTTTGACCGATCGCCGCATCTTCCCGTCAATCGATATCAACCGTTCCGGTACGCGTAAAGAAGAATTGCTGCTCTCGCGCGAAGAACTGGCGCGTGTTTGGATTTTACGCAAGCTGTTGAATGAAATGAATCCCATCGAAGCCATGGAATTCCTGTTGGACAAAATGTCGGAAACCAAAAACAACCGCGAATTCCTGCGCAACATGAATTCTTAATAAGCCACAAAATTTCTTTGCAATTCCGGAAAATATGAATTAAATTACGTGGCTTAAAAAATTAATCACTTAGGAGGTTCATTGTGAAAAAGGGTATTCATCCTGAATATAAACTTGGTACAGTGACCTGTGCTTGCGGAAACACATTTCAGACCCGTTCAACCGTTGGCGATTTGAAAGTTGAAATTTGTTCTGCCTGTCACCCCTTCTTCACCGGTAAACAGAAGTTGGTTGACTCTGCAGGTCGTGTTGAAAAGTTCATGAAAAAATACAATTTAAAATAATATTGTTAATCACGTTTTCAATCAAAAACGGAATGAAATGGGCTGCCCAATCATTCCGTTTTTTTGTTTCGTTTTATCTTGAGGAAAACCATGCCTGAACAGTTTGAAGAAAAAATAATGCCCGTAGGCGGGCAGGCCGTTATCGAAGGAGTTATGATGCGTTCTCCGAAACGCATTGCCACGGCCGTACGCAGAGCCAGCGGGAAGATCGAAGTGCGCGTTGACGAATTCGAATCATTAACCCAAAAACATAAAATCCTGAATATTCCCATTATCCGCGGAGCCATCACGCTTATCGAAGTAATGATTCAGGGCATCAAAACTTTGCAATGGTCGGCGGACAAAGCCATGGAAGACGCCGAAGCGGAAGAAGCGGCCAAGAAAAATAAGTCTCCCAAAAAGGACAGGAAAAAAGGCATGACCACGGCCGGAGCGGTATTTTCCATGACCATCGCCCTGGTGATCGGCGTGGCCTTCTTTTACGTTTTGCCCCTTTATTTGACCACCGCCTTGTTTAACGTGGAAAAACAGGCTTTAACATTCAACCTGTTTGCAGGCATCATCCGCATTGTCTTTTTTCTGTTTTACATTTGGGCTATTTCGTTTATGAAAGATGTACGCCGTCTGTTCGAGTACCACGGCGCCGAGCACAAAACGGTTTTCGGCTTTGAAGATCGGGTGGTGCTTTCTCCCGAAAACTTAAAACCATACACAACCTTTCATCCTCGTTGCGGAACCAGTTTCTTGGCCATTGTAATGGTTATTAGCCTGCTCTTTTTTGCTATTGTCGATACCATCATTATTTGGACAACCGGACATATTTCCCTGACCATTCGTCTGGCCGTTCATTTGCCGTTAATTCCCGTTGTCGGCGGAATCAGTTACGAAGCGCTGAAAGCATCCGCCAAAAATTTGGAAAATCCCCTGGTAAAATTAGGTATTGCCCCTGGTCTTTGGCTGCAACGCATTACAACCAAAGAACCTGATCCTCAGCAATTGGAAGTTGCCATCGTGGCATTGAAGAGTGCTTTGGGTAAAGAGTTCGCTTCGGAATTAGCCGATGACCCGATCGTTCAATCCGAAGTCGTACCGGTGACCGCGTAAGGAGATCTGTTCATGAAAGAAAAAATCATTCAGTTGCAGGAACGCCTTAAAGAGCTGGATAAACGTCTTTCCGATCCTGAAATCTTTAATAATCAAAAAGAATATCGTGAGGTTTCGCGCGAGCACAATGAAATAAGTAAAATTTTGGAAGTGGGAACGCCCTACCTTAAAGCTTTAAATGCGCTTGAAGAAAACAAGGCCATTGTAAAAGAAGACAGCGATCCGGATTTGGTGGAGCTGGCCAAAGAAGAAATTCCCGAATTGGAAGAGCAAGTGGAGAAATTGGGCGAAAAGCTCAAGCTCTTGCTGATTCCCAAACATCCGGATGATCATAAAAACGCCATCATGGAAATCCGCGCCGGTACCGGCGGCGACGAGGCCGCTATTTTTGCCGGAGATTTGTACCGCATGTACGCACGCTATTGTGAAAACCACGGGTTCAAAATCGATGTTATGAATTCAACACCTTCGGAACGCGGCGGATTTAAGGAAATTATTTTCATGGTGGAAGGCCCGGAAGCTTACGGAACGCTGAAATACGAGAGCGGCGTACATCGGGTGCAACGTGTACCGGAAACGGAAACGCAAGGCCGTGTGCACACTTCGGCGGCCTCGGTTGTGGTTTTGCCGGAAGCCGAAGATGTGGACGTGGATATTGATCCCAATGAACTGCGCATTGATGTTTTTCGCTCCAGCGGCCCTGGCGGCCAAAGCGTGAATACCACGGATTCGGCTGTACGCATTACGCACCTTCCCACGGGTATTGTGGTCACCTGTCAGGACGAAAAATCCCAGCACAAAAACAAAGCCAAAGCGCTCAAAGTACTTCGTACCCGTTTGCTGGATATGGCGCAACAAGAGCAACGTTCGGCCATTGACGCGCAGCGTAAATCCATGGTGGGCAGCGGCGACCGCAGCGCTAAAATCCGCACCTACAACTTTCCGCAAAGCCGTGTAACCGATCACCGCATCGGTTTGACCCTGTACAAATTAGACCGCATCATGGAAGGCGAACTGGACGAATTGATCGAAGCTTTGCATTTGGCCGACCGTAATGCACAATTGAAAGCACAAGATTAAAACTAAGCCAATGATCAATTCTTAATTTATCCTTTTTGATTACTATTAATCCGCTTCAAAAGAGCGCATGGCTTTCTCCGAAAGGATTCTTTTATTTGGCAAGAAGCGGATTTGCCCTACGTGTTACTGTTCCGTTGTTTTTTATTTTGTCAGACACACCTTCAGGGAGTGGATACCCATTAAGAGACTTTAGCCCTTGTCAGAATGAACCCAAATAGTTCTTCTTAATGATCAGTTGGCTAAACAAATTAAAAAAATACGTATTAATTTCATTTAAATAATTATGTTCTAACCCCGAAATTTGTGGCAAAAAATGAATTTTTTTGACTCCGGGGTTGTCTCAAAAGTTACGAAAGAAAAAAATTTTATTCGGATTATTGAAA
>JALWEA010000134.1 GCA_027039465.1 Calditrichia bacterium
ATTCACCCGGTTTGCGCATCTATGTCAAAGACCGTTCCGGTTTGGAATTTGAGCAGGATACCATCTCGGTGGATTTGCCTTCGAATTTTTTCCATGCCGAAGGATTGGATCAATATAAAACGGTTTACTGGAAAGCGCGGATGTACGATTTCGATTGGCATTCCGCGGACGGTTCCAATGTGCTTTCTACCGAAAGCTCCGAAACCTACAGCTTTGTCATTCAGAGCACACCGTCGCAGTTGAAACCGCCCATTCAAAAAGGGCCGATCAATCATTCCGAAAATTTACCTTTGGAAGTGCATTTGGAATGGAATCCGGTTTCGGGCGCCGATGCCTTTATTTTGCAGGTGGCCAAGGATCGCAATTTTAATAATAAAATTATCGACGACCCGAATATTAAGAATACGAATTTTATCCTTAAAAATCTCGAACCCCATGTAACTTATTACTGGCGTGTTAAGAGTCGTACCGATAAAGATCAGAGCGATTGGTCGTCGGTTTGGGATTTTACGACCTTAGCCCAACCGGATCCAGTGGTTCTGATTTTCCCTGAGACAAATAGTACGATTCCCGCGGATACGATTCGTTTTGCCTGGCATGCGGGTCTTCCCCTGGCCGAAAAATATTGGTTTGAATATGCCACCGATCCGCAATTTAACCAACCGCACGCGGATACGACCGTTACCGATACCCTATACAAGCTAACCGGTTTGGCGCCCGGGCAAACCTATTATTGGCGCGTTAAGGCCTTCAATCAGGCCGGTTGGGGTCCGTTCAGCGAAGTACGGAATTTTAAGGTTGATATAACGGGTATTCGTTCAAACGATCTGCCTGCCCGGTATCAGCTATTGCAAAACTATCCCAACCCTTTTAATCCGAGTACTCATTTGGTATTTACCATCCCGGAAAAGGCCGTTGTCAAAATCGAATTATTCAATGCAAGCGGGCAAAAAATTCGATCGATTTACCAAGGGGAAAAACAGGCCGGTCGCTATGAAATTTCAGTTGATTTCAGCGGATTACCCAGCGGAGTTTACTTTTACACCATGACGACTAAAAAATTTCGAAGTACGCGCAAAATGATTTTATTAAGATAAACCTGTTTTTCTCTTCCACCCGGTTTTTCCTGCGCAATGGCAAGGGAGAGAGCCCGAATAAGCGGGGCGGTTTTTAAAATGAAAGACGCCCCCTCTATTTAACTGATTTTATTTATTCAGCAAAAAATCAAGCGGGAGTAAAATCAATTTTACTCCCGTTTTTTACACATTTTTCCAATCCAGTCAATTTTGAATCAATTTTTATTTCCCCTTTTTGTGCCTAAAGCCTGTTTGCACATTAATTGTTCATTATTTATATTCAAGATTACTCGAAAATGAATCAATCAAATTAGGAAAGGCTTATGAGTTACAACATTGTCGTTCTTGTTAAACAAGTGCCGGATACGGCCAATATCTCCGGCGAAGTTATGAAACCCGACGGCACCGTAAATCGCGCCAAGCTTTCCGCCATTTTTAATCCCGAAGACAAAGTGGCATTGGAATTGGCGTTGCAG
>JALWEA010000135.1:0-4814 GCA_027039465.1 Calditrichia bacterium
TCAAAATACGAACTCATAAAACTTCGCAATTCGTATAAATCAGAATTACTATGATAAACCTCCTTTAAGCTGTTACTCAATAGTAAATGCATCAATTTTAGTGCATCTATTTTGTCTGTCTTTGCCCCCTCTTTCATCAAGGAATTTCTGTATGGATCGCAAATTATGATACGATCAATAACATTTAATAAATTTACATAGAGCCATTGCGCACCGGTGGTCTCCTCGAGTACCAATAACTTTTTTCCCTTAAATTGAGAAAAATAATTCAATAAGCTCTTAATATCCGAAGCAACTTTTGTCTGGTATATCTTATTTGAACCTCTACGCTTCCTTGCGATTGCTGACTCGCTTGAAAAAGACCAGTCCATCGCAAAAATCATGGAATACTCTTGAAAATCGATCGTTGAATACGTACTTTCATAACTCATGGTAAGGCTCCTTTCACTTTTTGTTGTTACACTAAGTCTTGCTTAAATATAAGCATTTTTATGAAAGTGAGCCTTTTTCTTAATATACCGACAGGTTGAGTGTCATTGCGAACGGAACGGAGTGGAGTGAAGCAATCCCTTCCAAAGTGGCAAAGGCCTTGAATAATGTTAGGGATTCTTCGTTCCGTCGCAGTTACTTGGCATTCGGCCACAATTTTGCGTGCCGGCGGGCGAATAATCACTTCAATTTTACAATTCACTAAATGCCCACTGCTAATCGGGCACCCTTCCCTTTGCTAAAAGGGAAGGGAGGGGGATGGGTTCTAAAACGGGATTCGCAAGCACGTTCAATCTGACAATATAACGAACAAGGGGTTTTTCTTCCCGAGAATCGGGAATCGCAATGACATTCCGGGTACGGATGCGCCCCAAGTTGACCGTTAAGTTGGAGCATCGATTTTACAAAGTAAAATTTTCCGAATAAAATCGTGCTTCAACTGTAAATAATGCCTGAAATCGTTTTGCACATTATTGCATGTGCATTTTGGAAAAAACTTAAACATTAATTAAATCATTTATTTTTAAAAGGAGGTGTTCATGAACGCCCAAAACGAAAATTTTAATCTGGAGAATTTCAAGCCTCCCCAGATTTCGGGAAAAGCATTACGCTGGACAATCGCGGTGATCGTGCTGATTGTGTTTTTCTTTTCCAGTTGGTTTACCGTAGATCCCGAAGAAGTGGGAGTTGTGTTGCGATTTGGTAAATATGTACGCACGGTAAATCCGGGCTTGAATTTCAAATGGCCGTTTGGCGTTGAGACGGTTTACAAGGTGCCGGTGCAGCGTCAGTTAAAACAGGAATTCGGCTTCCGTACGCTGCGTCCCGGTGTGCGCACACAATATTCTCAGAATCGTTACACCGAAGAATCGCTGATGCTAACCGGTGATTTGAATGCGGCTCAGGTGGAATGGATTGTGCAGTACCGTATTGCCGATCCGTACAAATATTTGTTCCGCATTCGCAATGCAGAAAGCACCTTTCGTGATATTAACGAGGCGGTCATGCGCGAAATTATCGGCGATCGTACCGTGAATGAAGTATTAACGGTCGGGCGGCAGGAAATTGCCACCAGCGCCGAAGTTGCCATCCAAAAATTGGCCACACAATATGAAACGGGAATCAAAGTGGATCAGGTTGTGCTGCAGGATGTGAATCCGCCGGACGAAGTAAAGCCGGCTTTTAATGAGGTCAATGAAGCGCAGCAGGAAAAAGAAAAATTAATCAATCAGGCACGTTCGGAATACAATAAAGTGATTCCCAAAGCTCGCGGCGAAGCGCAGCGCATTATCGAAGAGGCACACGGTTACGCCTTGGAGCGGGTTAACACGGCGAAAGGTGATGTGGCGCGCTTTAATGCTTTGTTTAACCAATACAGACGCGCCAAAGAAGTTACCAAACAACGCATGTATCTGGAAACAATGAACGATGTTCTGAAGAAAGTCGGGCGCAAGTTGATTTCCGACAAGAAGGCAACCGGTATTTTGCCTCTGTTCGATTTAAATAAGTTAGGGGGCAAAAATGAGTAAGAGAACGATTGTTTGGGGTAGCGTTATTGTTGTTGCCCTGATTATTTTGGTCTCAGCGGCGTTCATCGTTAACGAGACCGAGCAGGTGATTATTACGCGTATGGGGAAGCCCGTGCGCAAACCGATTATGACGCCGGGCATTCATTTTAAGGTGCCGATTATCGAAGATGCCACTTTTTTCGACAAACGTTTTTTGGAGTGGGACGGCGCGGCCAAACAGGTGCCGACCAAAGACAAGCGTTTCATCTGGGTGGACACTTACGCACGTTGGCGTATTGCCGATCCTTTGCTTTTCTTCCAAAGGGTTCGGGACGAACGCGGAGCGCAAGCGCGATTGGATGACATTTTGAACGGTGAAACCCGCAATGCGGTAGCCAAACACAATTTGGTGGAATTGGTGCGCAGCACCAACCGCAAGCCATTGGCCATGAGCGATACCTCGCTTTCGGACAACAGTATTGAAGATGTTTTTCCGACGATCAAATACGGACGCGAGAAGATTACTCGTGAAATTTTAGCGGCAGCCGGCCCCAGAGCCAAAGAACTGGGCATCGAGCTGCTGGATTTGCGTTTTAAACGTATTAATTACGTGAAAGAAGTACAGAGAAAAATTTACGAACGCATGATTACCGAGCGTAAACGGATTGCCGAAAAATATCGCTCCGAGGGTCAGGGTGAAGCGTCTAAAATCCTGGGCGCCAAAGAACGCGAATTGAAAAAAATTCAATCCGAGGCCTACCGTGCCGCCGAAGAAATCAAGGGTAATGCGGACGCCAAGGCTACGCAAATTTATGCCGGCGCGTACAATCGTAATGCCGAAACGCGCGATTTCTTCCGCTTTTTAAAAACGTTGGAAACCTACAAAACCACCTTTTCCGACAAGGATTGGTTAATTTTGACAACGGAAAGCGAATTCTACAAATACTTCAAGAATATTAACGGAAAATAAAACCGTAGCGGTAAGATTGACTTCCCTTAAAAAAACAAAAGGCTGCCACAAGACGGCAGCCTTTATTATTAATACCTATTCACCGGCAGGGAGGGCTGAAGCTTGACGCTGTCCCAATTGCTGGTCTAACATGAACAAACCCATGGGGTTGTCTTTTACCCATTTTATTTGTTTAAGGATGTCCGAAACATTTTTTTCCTCTTCCACCTGCTCTGTAATAAACCATTCCATTTCGACTTGGGTCGGATAATCCTTTTCTTTAACCGCCAATTCGTAAATGGCATTGATGCGGCCGGTTACTTTACGTTCGTGCTCCAAAACTTTTTCGAACAATACTTCAACATCTTTGTAACTGCTTTGCGGTTTTTCCAAGGCGCCTAACTCTACGGTACCTTCGCGGTTTTGTACAAAACGGAAAAGCCGTAAGGCATGGGTGTGTTCCTCTTCCGCCTGGGCGATCAGCCAGTTGGCGAAGCCTCCCAAATCGATGGAATCACAATAAGAAGCCATGGCCAAATACAAATACTCGGAAAAAAATTCGAAAGTTATTTGGTCGTTTAATGCTTTTTCGATGGTTTTGCTTAACATATTTTGCCTCCTTTTTATTTTTTAAGGCGTATGGATTTAACCTTGTTTTGTTTCATTTTCTGCTGATCCAAGATTTCGTATTCTTTAATTAATTTTTTTAAGGAACCGTCTTGCAGGTAACGGTACAGGTTTTTACCGGGACATTGGGTCTCGGCGTAATCCTTATGTCCTTTAATACTGTCTAACGGCACATGATATTTTAAAGCTAATTTGGCGCTTAACCAAGCCAGGGCTTCGAGTTGCCGTTGGATCGGTTTTTGAATTTCGTAATTACCCATCACACAAATCAAAGCGTGACCGCGCGGGTTGTACGTCGTGTTAGTGTCCCCCGGATATTTTAACTCCCTGGCTTCGTAAATATTCCCGTTTAAATCGATCATGTAGTGGTAGGGAATGTCCATCCAGTGTTTTTCGCTGCGGCTCCATTCCTGTAAATGCCGCAGATACTTGATCGGATCTTCATCCTTTTTAAAATAAATACCGCTGTGGTGAATGGTAATGCGTTTGATTTTTTGAGGTTTTAGGGTGAAGGTCGGAGGTTTCCAACCCCATGCTTTGCGTGGAATAATTTTGAATTGCGGTAATTTGGGCGTCTGTCCCAAAAGGCTGCCGAAAAGAAAGATCACCAAAGTAAGCTTTAAAACCGATTTTCTCATCATAGTATTGCCGTCCTTAAATTAATGGATTGAACCTTAATTCCGATTATTCATTTGACAAAATTAGCAGAAACGGGCACAATTAGCAAAAAATTTAAATTTGCAAAATTTCGGTTATTGATTAGATTTATTTTCGATAAACGGGGAAAATTTACATCAGTAGAAGGGAGAAAGTATCATGGCCTTACAACATTTTATTGATGGTGCTTATGGCTTGGATTATCTGGGTTTGGAAAATCTAAATAATGTTTATTGGAATTTAACAACCGCAATTTTGTATGAGCAAATTATCCGACGCAGAGAAGGGCTGCTAAGCCATCTGGGGCCGGTGGTGGTTCGCACCGGTTCTTTTACCGGACGCTCACCCAACGATAAATTCATTGTAAAAGAGCCGACGACGGAAAAAGATATTTGGTGGGGCGAGGTAAACCGGCCGTTTAGCGAGGAAAAATTTCATCAAATTTGGTTGCGCATTCAGGCCTATTTGCAGGGGAATGATATTTTTGTGCAGGACGGTTATGCGGGCACGGATCCCAAGTATCAAATCCCCATTCGGGTAATTACGGAATATGCCTGGCATTCTTTATTTGCGCGGAATATGTT
>JALWEA010000135.1:4824-15156 GCA_027039465.1 Calditrichia bacterium
ATTCCGAAGCGTTCATTTTAGTAAATTTCAAAGAAAAATTGATCTTAATCGGCGGTACCAGTTATGCCGGAGAAATTAAAAAATCCGTTTTTACGGTTATGAATTTCATCTTGCCCAAACAAAACGTTCTTTCCATGCACTGCAGCGCCAATGTGGGTAAACGAGGCGATGTGGCTATTTTCTTCGGGTTGTCCGGCACGGGCAAAACTACTTTGTCCACGGATCCGAATCGGGCCTTAATCGGCGATGACGAACACGGCTGGAGCGATGAGGGCGTTTTCAATTTTGAGGGCGGATGTTACGCAAAGGTGATCCGTCTATCCAAAGAAGCGGAGCCGGAAATTTATGAGACAACGCGCAAGTTCGGCACTATTTTGGAAAATGTGGCCATCAATTCTTTCTGGCGTCGGGTTGATTTGAATGATGATCGGTTTACGGAAAACACCCGCGCTTCCTACCCGATTACCCATCTTGAAAACATTGTGCCGGAAGGCAAGGCCGGACAACCGGAAAACATCGTTTTCTTAACCGCAGATGCCTTTGGTGTTTTACCTCCCATCTCGCGCTTAACCCCGGAGCAGGCCATGTACCATTTTCTGTCCGGGTACACGGCTAAAGTGGCCGGAACCGAGCGCGGTATTACCGAACCCCAGGCGACATTTAGTACCTGCTTCGGAGCGCCGTTCATGCCACAGCACCCCACGGTGTACGCCAAACTTTTAGGCGAAAAAATCCGCAAACACAATGTTAAATGTTGGTTGGTTAATACGGGTTGGACGGGCGGCCCTTACGGAGTCGGTCACAGAATGGAAATTAAGTACACGCGTGCCATGCTCAATGCGGCTTTGGATGGCAAACTGGATAATGTTCCTTATGTGGAAGACCCGATTTTTAAGGTTCAGGTTCCAACGGAATGTCCGGATGTGCCGAACGAAGTGCTGATTCCGCAAAACACCTGGAAAGATAAAAAGGCTTACGAGCAAAAGGCCAAAGAATTGGCGCAGAAGTTCAAAGAAAATTTCAAGCAGTACGAATCGCGCGTTACGGATGAGGTTAAAAATGCGGGGCCTGCGGCCTAAATATTTTTAAGAGATTTTAATTGCGCAAGGGCTCGGTAAAAGATTTCCTTTTACCGGGCTTTTTTGTTTGGCAGGGAGTATTTACCCGCGCTCTCGTATTTCACGAATAGCGTTTATTATATCGTCGGATGATAATTTTACGTCAACCCCTTTAACGTCCAAAGGAGATTTGGGCCGGTTTAACGGACGAACTATGAAATAAGATCCGTCCTTTCTTTTTATTAATATCTCTCCTTCTTTTTTGGCATTGTCCAAAAGAGACAACAATTTTTGTCTGGCTTTGCTATAAGTGTATATGATCATTTTTTCTACTTCCCGTATCTTTATTTTTATAATATAAATTTTACTTCTCCCGGCGCGTCCGTCCCTCGATACGCCCCGATTCTCGGGACTACTCGGGAACCGGACGCCGCACCAGTTCCCAGTTCCAAATTCCCAATTAATTCATGTCATTGCCACGGTTCCCGACCTTGAATGATATTTTGGTAGATTTATCATCCTGATCGTTTAATTCGTGCCCATATTAAAAATTAGCCCAAACAACCTTCTATTGATTCTCGTATTCTTCCACCTTGTCTTCCATGACCACCAATTCGATACCGGCCTGTTTGAACAATTCGCGGGTTTCCTGCCCGGCGTGGTAGCGTCGTTTGGCCACTACTTTTTTAATGCCCACGCTGATAATCAACATGGCACACACGCGGCAGGGTTCCATGGTGCAATACAACGTGGTGCCTTCAATGGGAATGCCGTAACGGGCCGCCTGGGCAATGGCGTTTTGTTCGGCGTGAATGGTGCGCACACAATGGGTGCGAATTTGCCCGTCTTCATCGATCACCTTGCGCAGCAAATGACCCACTTCGTCGCAATGCGGAAATCCCGGAGGCGAACCCACGTAACCGGTGCACAAGATGCGTTTGTCACGTACAATAATGGCTCCGCTTTTGCCGCGATCACAGGTGGCGCGTTTGGCCACTTCGTCAACCAGGTGCATGAAATATTCGTCCCAGCTCGGACGTCTCGGTTTCTCTTTTTCCATAATTTAGCCTTGCCTTTGTTTTATTCCGTTGCTTCCGAAATTAATGGTAAAACGGTAATCGCACAAACCGAAATGAGAAAAATTTTAACTTTTCTATTCCAATTCAAACACATCGCCCACATTCAGCAGTTTAACCCGATCTTTGAACACCGTAAACATGCGATGAATGGCGGCAAATCCGGTGCAATGCAACGGTACAATAAAATCCGGATTGATGATTTCCAGATTTTCCACGATCAAGTTAATCCGCTCTTCGCTGGCGCTGTCCAAATGCATGCCGCCGACTACGGCGTAAACATGATTGTTTTGCGTGATGCGCATGGCGTGTTTTAACGAATTGATCGGCCCGGCATGTCCGCAGCCCAAAATGACCACAACGCCGCGAATGGTATTCAAAGCCAGGAATTGTTCGTCGTGAATTTCATCGTGAATGTAACTTTCCAGCACTTTCTGCTGATAGGCCTCGTCGATTACTTCGTAGGGCGTAATGCGCGGAATTTCACCGGAAATCCAAACGTCGGGTAAAATTTGGTGCGGATGGGTGTAAAAATGGAAATGAGCGCCTTCCTTTACCAGCGCATTTTTCTCCCACGGCACTCCGATTTCCAAACGTCCCGCCGGGTAAACGCGATACTTTTTGTGAACCAAAGCCGGATGGCATACGACCTCCGTTTCCCCGCGTTTTTTTAACAGAAACGGTAACCCGCCCGTATGATCGTAATGGCCGTGACTCAAGACTACCATTTTAATGGAATTTAAATCGATGCCTAAATTTTCGGCATTGTGAATAAAGGCATCAGTTTGGCCGGTGTCAAACAATAAATTGCCCTTTGGCGTTTCTACAAAGATGGACAATCCCTGTTCGGCAATTAATTTGCGGTTGGTAACACGATTTTCGCAAAGAATGGTTAAACGGAAAAAATCCAACATGGCACGCTCCCTCCCTTTTTAATCGGACTTTGCTTTTGCGGGACAAACAGCCGATAATACAAATCGAATGACATCCCCCAAAGCGTTTTCAAGAGGGGCAATAATCGGCTTTACACTTTTTTCTTCTTAGCCTTGGCCATCTTTTCCTTTTGTTCTTTTTGTTTGGCAATCACTTTGGGATTCTTAAGCCGTACCAAGTAGTAAATTCCTAACAACACAAGCGGAACGCTGAGAATTTGTCCCATGTCCAGCGGAAGATGCGCTTCAAACGGTTCCTGATATTCTTTGAAAAATTCCACGAAAAAGCGGAAACCGAAAACAAGAATCAAAAACAGACCGAACAACTGTCCGTGCGGCGTGTTTGCCCCTTGTTTCTTGTATTTGTAAAGTAAGTAAAGAAAAATCAAAAAATAGGCCAGCGCCTCGTAAATTTGCGTAGGATGGCGCGGGATTTGATCGACCCGATCGAAAATAACGGCCCAGGGTACATGCGCCGGGCGTCCGATGATTTCAGAATTGAAAAAATTACCGATGCGCACGAAACTGCCGCCGATAGCCACGGCAATCGTAATGCGATCGACCAACCACAAAAACGGCTGATCCGGATGTTTGCGCGCATACAGGTAAAGCGCTAGTAAAATACCGATGGCTGCTCCGTGGCTGGCCAGACCACCTTCCCAAATTTTTAAAATACGCACCGGTTGGCTGAAATAATAGACCGGATCGTAAAAAATACAATGTCCCAATCGGGCGCCGATAATGGTACCCAAAAGTACGTAAACCAATAAGCTGTCCAAATCTTCAACGGGTTTGTGCTCGCGTTTGTAAATCCAGTTAAAAATGTAAATTCCGACTAAAAAAGCCAACATCCACATTAAACTGTAATAGCGAATATGAATAAAGCCGTAATGGAACAATTCCGGATTAACATTCCAGTGAAACATGTCCTGCCTTTCTTTTAGCTGCGCTGTTTGTTTTCACCTTTTAAAAGTCATTTTGGGAAAATTTGTTTCGTCCGCCCGCTATTTAAGTCCCATTTCTCCTAAAAGTTGATCGGTGTGCGCATAGTTTTTCAATAAAAACAGCAGATACCGAACATCGACGCCGATGGAGCGGGAGTAAGCATGATTCCAGGCAAAATCATTGATGGTTGCTTCAAAAGAGCGGTCAAAATTCAGGCCCACCAATTCACCCTTTACATTCATGACCGGGCTGCCGGAATTGCCGCCCGTGGTGTCGGTGCTGTACAAAATGTCAATGGGCAGCGTCCCTACGGTTTTGCTGATAAAGGCGCCGAATTGGTTTTTCCGTAAAAGAGTCATCAGGGCGTCCGGTGTGTTAAAGGGCGGCTGTCCCGTTGTTTTCTCAAAGATGCCGCGCACGGAAGTAACGGGTGTTTTGTAAATGGCATCGGCCGGAGAGTAACCTTCGATTAGCCCTGTGGTAAAGCGGAACGTACCGTTGGCATCGGGAATAAAATCGGTTTTCAGATACTGCTTCTTAACATCCAGCCACAATGCGCGTAAGCGCCGCAATTGACCGCTTCGCCGTTGCTGTGTTTCTTTTAAAGCGGTGTAAGCGGGCTGCAAATCGCGCATCCATTGTAAGATGGGATCTTTGACTTTGTTTAGGGCCTGCGGCGTCATGTTTAACAATTTTTCCACAAATGCTGCTTGCCGGAGCCGGGTTTTTGCGTAGGCCTGCTGAATAATGCTTTCGGTTTCGCTGCGCTTGCCGTCCAGCCGGAAGATGCGGTTGAGCGGTTTGATTTGTTGCTCCGCCGGTAATTGCCCTGCTTTGGTGAGCAAGGCTTTTAAGATAAGGCGGTCGGCCTGTGCATCGAAATTTTTCAGACGCATTAAAAGGTACATTTTCGTGCGGGCAAAATTGCGATCCATGAAAGCGCTTTCGCGTTCCAGGTCGGGTTTTTGTCGCTCTTCTGCGGCTTTTAAAATCGTACGGGCAATGGCCGGCAATTCCACGCTGCCGGCAAAGTAGCGCAAAATCCACTCCCGCAGGGCCGATTGGCGGTAGGTTTGGTACACCGAATCGATACCCGCAAGAACACGGCCGTATTTTTGCTGACGCTTCGCATCCCGACGAATAAAATCCGAAATTTTTTCTTCCTGCTTTCGTTTTTGCTCGATAAGATGCAAACGCTTAATACCCTGCAATTTGCCACGGTAGTTCTTTTCAACGTTGGCTAATCCTTTGATGCGCGAACTGAATTTCAGCGTTTTGGCCGGATCGTCCTTGCCCAATTTTTTGAGCAAATCGATTTGGTAGTTGTACCATTGCACCACAAACGGCATGCGCAGGTCGTTTTCAAAACTTAAAAAGTAAGAAGTGCGGTGCCGGTAAGTTCGACCCGGATAACCGAGAATGAACACGCGATCGCCTTTTTCAACGCCGTGGGCGGCCACTTTTAAAAATGTTTTCGGGTGGAAAGGTACATTGTCTTTGCTGTATTCGGCCGGTGAACCGTCCGGCGCCACGTAAGCGCGCATCAGCGAAAAGTCGCCCGTGTGACGCGGCCATTCCCAGTTGTCCACATCTCCGCCGAAATTGCCCACGGAACTCGGCGGTGCGTAAACCAGGCGCACGTCCTTCAAATAGACGTACAAAAAAAGATAGTACGTTTTTCCCGGAAACATTTCCGCCACTTCTGCGCGTAAACCGGGATGTTTGGCTTCTTCCTGCTTTTCGATTTTTTTGATTTGTTTCTCGATGGCCTTTTCCATCTGCAAGGGATCGGTAACGCCCCGAACCGCTTGCAAAACACGATCGGAAATATCCTGAGACGATTGGGTGATGCGCACCGTGTAGCCTTTGGCCGGAAATTCCTGTTCCCTGCTTTGCGCCACAAAGCCGTCGGCCAGATAATCGTGCGCAGTGGTACTGGCATCCTGAATGGCGCGATAGGCACAATGATGATTGGTTAGAATTAATCCGTCGGCCGAAATGAATGAACCGGTGCAACCGCCCAATTTAACAATGGCATTGGATAAGCTGACGTGGTTTTCCGAAAAGATTTGATCCGCCGAAATTTGAAAGCCCCATTGCTGCAAAGGTAACTTGCTGATTTCCGTGACGGGAAACATGCCTTCTTCGGCACGATTTTGATTAAAAAACATAAAGACAACGGCAAGGATTAGTAAAAAAGTTGAAAAGGATCGCCTCATAAAAATGCCCTTTATTTGGTTAATAACATCGTTTTAAGATAACGTAATTCGACTATTGATTCAACAAAACAGGCAAAAAAGAAGGCGGGAGATTGTCCCGCCTTCCGGTAATGAATTATTTTAATGCCGGTTTGCTTTTGTCCGGATATTTCGGTTTCTGAAATTCGGGTATGGGATGCGTTTTGATTTTGTTCATCAAAACTTCAATCGTTTTGTCCAATTGGTCGTCTTTGCCGTTCAGAACGTCTTTGGGCCAGTTAATCACCCGAATGTCCGGATCGACGCCATGACCTTCAATCACCCATTTGCCGTCGCGGGTGTATTCGCCGAATTGCGGAGGCGTGACCGTTCCGTTGTCCACCAAATTTTCGTGCGGTTCAATGCCCACGGCGCCGCCCCAGGTGCGCGTACCGATGACAGGCCCTAACTTGCGCAACTTCCAGGCCTCGGAGAACAGCTCGCCGTCCGAGCCGGTGTCGTGATTAATGATCAAGGCATAATAACCGCCGAAGGTACGTTCCGGAACCGGCGTGGGTTTGCCCTCGCGCGGTTGCATCATGGTATTAATGCGCCGTTCCAGACGATCGTGGATCATTTTGCTGACAAAACCGCCGCTGTTGTAACGCACATCGATGATCATACCCTTCTTGTAGTATTGCGGGTAAAAGTATTTGGCGAATTGAATCAAGCCCGACTGCATCATGTCCGGCAGGTAAACATAACCGATTTGTCCGTTGGTTTTTTTCGTCACGTAATCGAATTTTTTCTGTACCCAGGCGTGAAAGCGCAGACCGTATTCCGTGGCCAGCGTTTTAACCAGGTACGTTTGCGCGCCGTCCATGGTCGGCTTGGAGTTAAAAGTGATCTCAACGGTTTTACCGGTTTTGTTCTGCAAATATTTGTAAAAGTTTTCATTCTTGCCCAACTTCTGTCCGTCAATGGCCAAAATGTAATCGCCTTCTTTAATGGGACAGCCCGGCAGGGTCAAAGGCGATGTGGCCTGAGGATCGGTATTGTCGCCTTGAACAATGTGCTTAATTCTGGGCAGACCGTGATCCGGCACAATATCGGCGCCCAACAAACCGGTGCTTACCCGTTTCCCTTGTTCGTAATCGCCGCCGTAAACATAGGTATGCCCGGCATTAATTTCGCCGATCATCTCGCCGATCAGGTAGGTTAAATCTCCGCGCGAACCGCAGAAAGGTACAAATTTGGCGTACATGTCATGGACTTTCTTCCAATTCAGTCCGTGCATGTTTTTGTCGTAAAACCAGTCGCGTTCAATGCGCCAGGCTTCGTCAAACATCTGTTTGTATTCCTGCAACTTGTCAACCTGCATGGTGATGGAGCGCATGTTCAGAGCGCCGTCGCCGACATGTGCTTTGCCCAAATCCACCACGCCGAAACGATCGCCTGCGCGGTAAATAATCCGTTTGGCGTCGGCAGATAAGTGATACTGGCTGATGCCTGGAAGAATGGTTTGGTCTTTTTTATTCTTCAGTGTAAAATGGTGCAAATCAAGATTGGCTTTGGTTGTTTGGTCGTTAACGTATTGGTATTTCAGGAATTCATTTTCCGTTTTCTTGAGGTAAACAAAGCCGTCGTTCGTAGCTTCCAGCCGGAACAGATTGCCGTTCTTGACCGGTGCGGGAATGATGCGTTCTTCCATATTTTCCGTTGTGATGATCACATTGTCACTGCGTGATTTTTGCTCGTCCTTGGCTTCTTTGTCCGAATCGTTTTTAGGAGCAAAGGGAGAAGGATCGCCTTCTTTTAGAATCAGAATGTAAGGTTTGCCCATGTTCAAAAATACGTGGTTCTGATCCACAAAACCCATTACCGGATGATAAGTGCGATTGGACAGGAAATAGAGATACTTGCCGTCTTTGCTAAAGCTCGGACTCCAATCGTGCGTCATTGCGCTGGTTACCCGATAGCGTTTACCGGTAGGCACGTGGTACAAAAAGACGGATGTGTAGAGCGTTTTTTCCATCTTGGAATAGGCAATCCACTTGCTGTCCGGTGACCATTCGTAATCCTGAATGCCCCATTCTTCCCAGGCGTCATCGTACTGTCCCTGATCGACAATGGTTAATTTCCCGTCGGGAATGTCCACCATGTTCAGGCGCATGAATTTGTCATGAAAAATGATGTGCTTGCTGTCCGGCGACCATTTGGGATTGGTCTTGAATCCGTAATTGGTGTGGGTGATTTGTTTCCACGGGCCACCTTTGGGCGAAACGATGTACAATTCTTCTTCTCCGGTTTTGTCCGAGAAAAAAGCTATCCATTTACCGTCCGGCGACCAAACCGGGTTCTTTTCGCGGCTGCCGGAAGTATTTGCCGTTACGTCGTAAGTAACACCTTCTTTGGTCGGCATGTTGATGATATCGCCGCGCACGTTGAGCAAAGCACGTTTACCTTTGGGCGAAAGCGAGAAACTGTACACGTACTTTTGCGGATCGGTCAGTAAAAATTTGCGCACAAAAACCCGGTCGCTGGGAATTTCAATGGGTACCAGATGAGTTTTGCCTGTGGCGATATTGTACAGATAAAGAGAAGCGGCGTACTGATAAACGATATCATTAGGCCCCAATGAAGGAAATTTAACATCGTAATCTTTGTAAAAGGTCAGTTGCGTGAATTGTTTCGTTTTGGGATCGTAGCGATAGAGGTTTAGCGTACCGTCGATGCTGTCGGATGTAAAATAAATGCCGGTTTTGTGCCACATGGGAAAATTATCCGTGCCGCTGTATTTGGTGATCGGTTTGTAATTGTGTTTTTTCAGGGAACCGACCCAAATATCCTGCGCCATGCCGCCTTTGTAGCGTTTCCACGTACGGAATTCACGGGATATGCGGTTGTAAGCCAGCATTTTACCATCCGGCGAAACCGATGCCAATCCGGCGCGATCCACGGGCATTTCTTCCGGCATGCCGCCGTCAATGGAAATGCGGTACAATTTTTCGGCACGGTAAGGCCAGTCGCGTCGCGAACGGAACAAAATGTGTTTGCCGTCCGGGCACCAGTCCACCACCAGATCACTAGCCGGATGGAAGGTTAAACGTTTGGGCTCCGAACCATCCAGTTTCATCACGTAAACATCACTGCCTCCGTCGTAACTAGCCGTAAAAGCAATCATTTTGCCGTCCGGTGAAAATTTGGCAAAGAGTTCGGAACCATCGCTGCGCGTAATGCGTTTGGCCACCCCGCCGGTAATGGGCACCAGCCACAGGTCGCCTTCGTAGGTAAAAACGATTTTATCCTTACTGACATCCGCAAAGCGCATGAGATGGGATTCGGCTAGGGCCAAATTGGCGCTGACGATAAAAATAAAAAGAAACATGAAAAAACGTTTCATAATAGCTCCTTCCGTAATAAATCGGTCTTATCAATTTTGCCTTCTAAATTAGCAAAATAATATGATAAAAGAAAAACGAATTTACGTTATTTGGCATTTTAAAGTTGCAATTCTCGCAAAGATTGTTAAAATTTGCACAAACGGAAAAAATAAGGGAAACCAACCCATGGAAATACAGAGTTATTTGCAGCAGCACCAAGTCATTTTGCTCTTTTTGATTATTGTGAGCGGTTTTATTTTGGGCCGTATCCGCATCTTGGGTTTTTCACTGGAAAGCTCCGGTATTTTGTTTGCGGCCATGGTTTTTGGCCACTACGGATTTTCGCTTTCCAAAGATTTTCAGTTGTTGGGCTTAATTTTCTTCATTTACGCCATAGGCCTACAGGCCGGGCCTTCCATTTTTAATATTTCACGCAAGCAGGGCATGCAGCTTAATTTTCTTGTTTTTTTGTTGATTTCATTCGCGGCGCTTCTGACACTGGTGCTTGGTAAAATTTGGCATGTGGATATGGCTATGGCCATCGGTCTGTTCACCGGAGCGTTAACCAGTACGCCAGGTTTGGCGGCAGCGCAGGAAGCCACACGTTCGCCGCTTACCTCCACCGGTTACGGTTTGGCGTACAGCTTTGGCGTGTTGGGCGTGATTTTATTTATTAAATTCATGCCCTTGATTTTCAGAGTAAAAATTTCGGATGAGGAAAAACAAATTGCCAAAGAAGAAAGCGCCAATCAAAAACCCTT
>JALWEA010000136.1 GCA_027039465.1 Calditrichia bacterium
GCTCCGGTTCATGAATGGTAATACGATACCAGCGCGGATCGGGATCGACAATATCGGCAACTCTGTCTTTACCGCCAACCAAGGGCATGGGGCGAATGAAGGATTGAGGGACTTCTTGATTTCGATTACTGCGATAATCAAAATAAAATTGATATGAACGGCAAGTGTCGTTCATTCCTAAGGCCGGGTTTAGTTTTAACCGGGTGAACGGATCATCAAAAAAGCCTGGGGCTACTTTTGAAAAATGATTTAAACCGAAAGTGTTTAGATAAAAACGTTGAAAATAAATGCCGGAACTTTCGAATTGTTTTTCCAGAACCTGGTCGTTATCATAATATTGCGCCCGAGCTAAAAACGGGAATACAAATAAAATGAGTAAAATACTGGTTTGTTTCATGGCAAAATTCTCCATTCTGGTTAACGTTAGCAAACTTTGGAAAGTCAAATTTTATGCCATGAAAAAGAGTCCTTTATTTATAAGGGATTGTGGCATTCTAAGGAAGGTTGGATACTCAGAAATTTGAAAATCGGTCAGATTTTTGAGAAAGGGACTCTTGTTAAATAGGACGTAAACGGGGAGAAGCGCGTCTGTCCCTCGATACGCCCGCCTCAGGCGGGCTACTCGGGAACCGGACGCCGCAACAGTTCCCAGCCCCTAATTTCCAATTAATCCATGGCGCCAGCCGTGGTAACTGACCTCATAATGAAATTTCTAAAGGAATTCTAAAACAAGCAGGATTAACCGTTGACGAACTTAAAAAGATTTTTTGAAATTTGGTTTAAGTAATAATAAATAGGCAACAATTCTTTTCTTTTTTCAGACTGATTGCTATCAGTCTGAAAAACAAATGTCCTCTGACTGATAGCAATCAGTCAGAGGACCCCCAGTTAAACATTTTCTTACCTTATTAAATTAAAAACTTCGCCTCATCCCATTGTTTGGACTAAGTATAAAGTTCATAATTTGGCAAGCGGCAGCATCAATACTAATTTTATTTCATCAGCACCATTTTACATTGTTGTACAAAATCGCCTGCCTGCAAACGATACACATATACACCGCTGGGCAAGTTACCGGCCTTAAAGGCAACCCGATGCTCGCCCGGATTTAAGGCGCCGTTCACCAATTCGGCAACCTGCCGACCTAAAAGATCAAAAACTTTTAACGTGACATGTTCACGACGGGCTAATGCGAAACGAATGGTTGTGATCGGATTAAACGGATTCGGATAATTTTGAGCTAGATAAAATCGGTCGGGCGATTCGGCGCTTGATTCATCCAGCCCCATAACGACTCCATCTTTATTGTAAACAAGAAGTCCGGGCCCGAATAGGGCATCGGTTCCAATCCATTTATTACCGGAATTGTCAATTATTACGGCGTTAACTCCATCCTTAAGTGGAGAATTGTTTTCATTAAAAACCGTCCAGTTTGAACCGTCGAATTTGGCTAGACCGGCTGAAGTTCCAATCCACTGATTCCCGGAAGCATCAAAAGTAATGGCATTGACAATATCATCGGGCAGTGAGGAATTAGAAGTGTTGTAAAC
>JALWEA010000137.1:0-14455 GCA_027039465.1 Calditrichia bacterium
AACTGAATATCATGATGGCTTTTTAAATAGGAAAAATAATCATCCAACCGTTTTAAATAGTGATCCACATCGCTTTGTGTTTTACAATATTTTGAGCCACCGGGCATTAACTCGTTGGAATGAAACATCATATTCAAAAAGGTAACACCGGAACCGATCAAGGCCTCACTCAATTGTATCATTTGCTGCAAATTGGCATACGAAGGACGCAACCAGTATAAATCCACATCAAATATTTTTTTTAAAAAGCGCCGTAATCCGATGTTCGGCAAATCGATGTAATGCCTAGCCAACCAACGCGGCACCCGTTTGCTGAAACCAACGGTAACCGGCACTTCCAAAACAGGTGAATTTCCGGCTTCGCGTACATTCCGCCGATCCAGGCGATACGGTTCAATGGATTCCAGATAACCGAAATCCGGCTCAAACGTTTTTTTACGCTGCCGAAACGGGACGATACTGGTATCGACTTTAACACCCATTTCTTCCAAGACCGGTACACTGCTCTCATTAAACCCGTAACGTCCGGCCCGATAGGAAATCGGTTTTTGTCCTGTGGATTGAGCAATGGCATCGCATAAAACTTGTAGTTTTTTCAATTGTAAATCGGGTGGCAGATTCATGGGGAAGCTGTTGGCCAACGTGCGTTGCTCTTTATATGGCGGGTTTACCCAGGGATGTAAATGCAGGCCGATCTCCGCCTGATGGTAATCCTGAAAATCGCGTAAAATGCCCATGGCAGTCTTGTCTATTGCCACCGGGTAGTCAATTAAATACGTGGCTTTAACGCCATGGCGATCAAAAACTTCTTGCAACGGAGGCAAATACGAGATATTTTTTACCGTGTAGTGGGTGTGATCCAAATAATCGGTTCCCCACTCGCGTTCTTCTTCGGTATCGATGGTGACGAGGAAGTAGATCATCTTAATAAGATTCCGTTATGATATGCAATTAAAATTAAGCAATACAACTCAACAATGGATGGAAAGAGAATAAATTATTTCATTCTGATAATTAATTTACTTCAGGTGTAATCCTTTGGGCTTTGCGGGTGGTTTGCTATCATTCGCCCCATAAGGAGTTAGACTAAATGTTACATTCCCGCTTATATTGCTTTCAAAATACAAAATGCCCTCGGTAGGGTTGGAAGCTACCCCTTTATAATCCCATTTTTGAATGTCCGTTTCGGTTCTGGCGGTCTGGGTGGTGGTTTGCCCATTGGCCATTTCTTTAATCTGATAAACCGTATTGGGTGTCAAACCCGTAATTACATGAACGGTCTTTCCTTGTACGGCGATGTTGTAAGTTATTACCCCATTGTTCAAGGTGTCTTCATTAAAAAACAAGACGACATAATTCGGTCGATCACTGCGTTCGCGATGCACCCATGCTCCTTGCATGGCGCTACCGCTATGAATTAAATCCACGGGAACCATCGTTTGCACTTTATTGTGATCGGCCATTTGAAAAACATTCAAAAATTTCTGATGCGTATCTGATGTCTGCGGTTTGATCGAAATTTGCCAACGATGTGATTTAATAGCCAACTCATGTTGACGTTTCAATACGTCATTATCAAATTTTGCCACCCGGCTAGCTTCTACACGTACCTGTTCGGGTAGAAGCGTTTCACAAAATAAGACGCCATGGGCACCCGCACCACCCACATAATCTCCATTACCCATTTCACCGTCTTGCGGGCCGCCGAGTCCATTAAATTCTTTAATAATAACATTTTTACCAATATAAGCATCGCCAATACGATCACTGGTTCCGCTTCCCGTACTAATATCTTCCTTGGAATTATAATTTAGAGCTTCCGGCTTCCAGGGTACGTGGTAAACCCATTCTGCTTTGTCCGGTGCGGCAGTGCGGTCGAAAACGACTAAAAAATCAGAATCGGATGCCGGATTTTCACCTGGAAGCCAAACATATTCGCGTTGATGCGTGATACCGTCTTGAAACATTCGGCTTCGGTTAACTCGAACATGGTAGAATATACCTTCCCGTTTTGTTACCTGCTCAATGCCTCCCCAGTCGTAATCACCTTCTCCATTAATTGCCTTCTTTAATTCGTTCGGACTATCCAAACTAAGATGTTCTTTATTATGCCCCCCCTCAAAATAAATAATATTAAATTGATGTGCCCCCGGATAATCGTCCAAATTTCCATAACCGCGATGCGCCACATTACGCGTATTGGAAAGTTCACCGAACTTAGCCAAGGCAAATCCTGGGGTATCGTCCGCCCCGTTGTGCCCTTCAAAGCGAAAATGGCCGTCCATTACCAAGAAAACGCCATCCGCCGGATTATCATATCCAGTACGCGCGGCAAACAACCCTAAGTTACGGCTCCACAGCGACTTAGTCAGGCCCAATTCCTGTGGCGTTTTGGGTTCTACCGAACGCGCCAATCCTAAAAAGGCCCAAAGGTAGTGATGTTTATAACTTGGAAATTCCACATCATATCGGTCAATCAAATGACGCATCAATCCTGCACGATCGCTCAACCCGACCTGATCCAACAGCCTTGGTAAAGCATACATCTGCTCGCGCATGGACCGGTGTGCAAAAGACGGATCGGTGGTTTCTGCCGTGCCCGTTCGCACATAAGAATAATTTTCATCAAAATATTTATGGGGGTCCAAAACATGATACATGAATAAGGGATAATTGGCAATGGCATTACCATCTATGGTTGACGGTTTGGAAAGATAGTCCTGTCCCGTAGCTGTGTACCAGGCATCAACATTCAACAAATGCGTACGAGGATGCCAACTAGAATAACCGATCCACTCCGAGAATCCGCCCGTGTTCCCGGCTACAAAATTAGCGGCATCCAAATAACCGTAATTTAACATTTCACTTTGAAAAGCGTCCAAGGATTGATCGGCTTCGGAATCAATTAATCCGTCACCCCAAAAGGCCAAGCCAATGTACCAAGGATAGCATCCTTCGTAATATTTACTACTGAACATCTGCTCCGGAGTGAAAAACGGATTACTTAGACTGGCATTAAAAACTTTATGTGTAATCGGCCGATCGCGAACCATATCTGCAATCTGCTTTCGTTGATCATTTGTCATAAAATTGTACGTCCAGTCATAAGTTAAAGCGGCGACATACGACAAATCATCTCCGGCCTTTAATCGCCGAATTAAATTATTAATCGCGCGGTCGGCATATTTACTAATGGAAATGGGATAGTTAATACCCGAAACAGCTCCGATTGCGGCAATGAACGCTTGATGCACCATCACAGCACGTAGGGGGTCATGCCCGGCTGCGGATAATATATTATAGGAGTCATTATCCGACATATCTGCCGCCCAATCCACATATTCTTGGTATTCTTTTTTATATTTCTCGGACAGAATTGTCCGCCAATGGGGAATGGTTTCTTTAGTAATATGCATTCGGGGATGCTCATGCTTGGCTAACGGAGAATTGGGCTCCGGCGTAAAACCGAATCCTTGTGTTAATGAGAACCCCAAAATTGTAAAAATTAGAAACAGTTTTACAAATTGTCTATTCATCTTTTACCTGAAATCCTTTTGTTTCAAACGTTTCAAAATATCATTCTCCTTTTAATGCAAATCAAGTGCCAAATTGTTCCTTCAGCCGTTGAGCGATTTTAATCGTTTTTAACGCATTCCCTTTCCATGTAAAATTTTCAATTACTTTCCGACGCGCATTTTTACCCAAAGTTTCTCTTAATTTTGCATCTTTTATCAATTGTAACAATTTTTCTTTAAGAGATTCTGCATCATCCGGTTTGAAAAGTAAAGCTGTCTCACCGTCTTTTAATAAATCACGAATGTTTTCCATATCCGGCGCTAAAATTGCTTTTTCCATGGCCATGTATTCCAAAATTTTCATGGGTGATGAGTAAGGCGTGGCATGCGGACTGATGGCAATATCCATCATCGCTATGTAGTTTTGAATTTCATTATGGGGAATGCGGCCTAAAAAACGAATCCACTCTTCACTGCCCTTTTCTTTATTGTAGGCTACCAATTCATGATAGCTCGGGCCATCGCCTAAAAATAACATCGTGGCATTGCGCTTGGGCAAATCAATTTCTTCCAAGATATTTATTAATTTGTCGATATTGTGCCATCGCCGTAAGATGCCCACAAATCCCATTACTACCCGTCCTTGCAAGCCTAATTTTTCACGCAAAGGAGCATCATCAATATTCGGATTAAATCGTTCCGGATCGGTACCGTTGGGCAAAACCGTAATGCGTTCGGCCGGAACCCCGTAATTCATAACAATCTTTTTCAAAGGCGTGGAAACCACAATAATATGCGGCGCCGCATTGAAAATCTTGCGCTCACCCATTTCGGACAGCCAAGGGAAATACAATTTTTCCCATTGTCGTTTCTGGATGGAATAGGGCGAATTGACTTCCAAAATAAGTGGTAGTTTATTCCGTTTTGCCGCCCACAGAGCTGAAAAGCTGAAATGGGCATAGCGGTCGTAAATGATCTCCGGTTTAAATTCATCAATCGCCTTTTCCAGCATGCGCAAGCCTTTTAAATTGTAAGCCACCTCGGCCAATTCGTAAACAGGTTTGGGAATCCAATTTTTAATCTTATCCCAACGAGATTCTTTTGCTTCCTGCGCCGAGCGAAATTGGGTTTGTTCTCCGACCAGAGAAACAACCTTAACCGCATGGCCCAATTCTTTTAAATTGTTTACAATAGATTGAATGTGAATCCCTTCGGCGCCGTCACCTAGGGTACGATGATGGTACAAAATTCTCATTGGCCCAATACCTTTATTTCGTCCTGAATTGTATCTTTGATTTCAGGATGAATAATATTTTTCACTACTTCATCATGATGTTCTAACACATATTCCACCTTGGATGCCATGTCATCAACGTTGCGATTTTCGTAAGTAACCGTGCTTGGAGGCCGGCTACCGTTGTCGCAGGCGACGACAGGAACGTCCAACGACAGAGCTTCCAAAACCGAAGAAGCAATGCCGTCTTTAAACGGCGTCCTTAGGTAGAGCTTCGATCTTGTTAAAATGGTCAGAAACGAATCGTGATCCTGATCGCCGGCTAAGATCACATGATCTTCAATACCCAACTCTTTAATCAAGGCCTGAATTTCCTCGGAACCCATTTCCGATCCCATGATCACTAAGCCGAACTTCGGATATTTTTTTACCAATTTGGCCACGGCATGAATCATATCTTCAATAAAGAACTCCGGACGGAAAAACACATAACTGGCGATGACCGGATCGTGTTCGGTAAAAAACATCTCCACTTCCGGTTTTAATTCGACTTTTTCAAAATTCAAATATTGCTTACTAAAAGCCTGAATGGGAACGATTTTATCACCATTAATGCCATAGCCCATAATAACTTTTTTAACCGCTTCGTTATTACAAATGATCGTGCGGGGCAACGTAAAGATCAATTTGTACAACGGAGTCAGCAGCGGCGCTTTGGTCTGCGGGAAATATTTTTGCACCGGCCCCGCATGAAAAGTAATCACTGGACGACGAAAGGTTAAAACGGAAATTAACAGCGCCAATGTGGTTAACACAAACCCTTTTGGGGAATCGCCGTTTAGGTGCATGTGGATTAAAAAACCTTTTAAACGATGTTTGAACACCTTTTTTACATAGTCAAATCCGCTGAAAACCGGAATAAAATCGCGTCCGGTTAAAAAACGTCCTTTGCCCACATTCAGCACCTGGCATACATGGCCTTGTTTTTCCATTTCCTGCTTTAAAAAATAAATGCGCATGCCCCAGCCTGCTCGCGGCGGCGGATAGGAAGAAATCTCCAAAACTTTGATTGGTTTGTGATTCACCGATTAAAACTCCTTTGTTTTAATTTGGATTTTCAAGGGGAAGAATAAGTTAAGAGTTAATGGTTCATGAGTTAATGGGATTAATTGTTGGCTGTTAGCCTTACGACTTTGTCTGCAAAGCGAATCGTAGGTTCATCATCAAGCCTAATGTTGTAGATATTTTTATTACAAGTAAGAATTATCTCGTTTTGTTTTTCTTCAATATCCCAATCCGTATGTTTTTTTATGGGTAAGAATAACGTTAAAACACGCAAAGGAAGTTTCGTTTTACCGAAAATTTGCAAAAGCGGCGCAGGGGTACGTGCCCGGTAGGTTGGAGAGATCCAGCCGTACTGCGGTTTTTTGCCTCCTAAAAAAATATGATGCATCCATTCCTTTTCGTTTAAGCTTTTAAAGATCATCTGCATCCCTGAATTTTCACCGGATATTTCAAATCTACCGTCACGCTCGGGTACGACGCGCACATCTTTGTTAAAATGAAAATTCCAGGCCAAATCAAAATCTTCTTCACTATTCGAAAACAGGTCATCCAAAACAATCCAAAAATGCCGATCCACAAAAGCAAAACACCGCCGATGTACGGGCGCACCAGGCAAACGTTGATAACCGTAATGCTCGGCGCAGACCATGGAAAAATCGGATGAACGCACTGTTTTCAGAACTTTGAAATCGGGAGCAAAACTCCATTTGAGAATACCCGTTTGCTTTGCCTGCGATTGACCGTTAATGGTCACTGTATTGTGCGCAGATGTACTGCGAAAATACGTGTGCCAATCGTATTCGCCGCGATAATTGGAGAATCCCGGATCAATTAAAAGCGACTCACCGTAGGGAGCAATTTCAACGGAAAGCAAATCGGCGTGGCCATGCGCCGCCGAGGGCGTTTCGTCTTTAAATACGCCATGCGCTAATGGCCCGGCGTCCATAAACGAAAAATGATCTTCTTTTCCGTAACCGCTACGCATAATGTAGTAACCGGATTCTTTTAGAAAAATAAAATTTTCTTGCGGTGCTTTGGCCTGCATCTTTTCAAAGATTTGTTGTTCTTCGGCATTCAGCATCCAAAAGGCATCTTCCTGCCATTTTTGTGCCATGTATTTCATGTCCGGACGTTTAAACCAAACCGCTCCAAAACATTGATAGGAACGGAAATCCCAATGGGTGGGATCGCTAAAATAAATGGAACGTGCATCGTCAATATCGCCGATGTAAGGCAACGTACCATCCGGCCGCATCATATACATTGAAAATTCCAGTGCCTTCTCCACCCGCTGCTCCATACGTTGAGAGAGTTTCTCATTATTTTGGCGCAAAAAACTCATGGTTAAAAGATAAAAGCCCAGAGTGAAATGGTGGTAAAATGTAGCCTGTTCCACACTTCCGCCATCCGCATGGAACTGCTTTTCTACTTGATCTTCCAAAATAGAAAGAGCTTTCTTTGCCCAGCGATCCGCGCCTTTAAATCCGGGGAAAAGATAACCTATGGCAAACAGTCCGGCCGTCTCTCCGATAAGATGATTATAAGGACTAAAATACACAGACAAATGATGTTCCAAATAATGTCCACTTAGATAAAGCAATTTTAAAATGATGCGCAAAATAGTCGGGCATTGTTGCCGGCCGCCTAAATAAAAATGTAAAATCCAAATCAAAGCCAAAGCACGTACGCCAACTTCCAAAGCGGATGCCCAGGCAATTCCCGTTTGAAACGGATTTTTTTCATACCAATCTTTCAACAGATTTTCCATTTTTAAACGATATTTTTCATCATCCGTCAGGTAATAGGCCTTGGCCAGTTCAATAATAAATTGCAAACGATTCACTTCCCAAACATGTTTAACATCGCCCGGATTTTCATTGGTAAAGATATCAATGTCTGCGTAAAATCCTATTGGAAACGGTTTTAACGAAATGGGGTCGCTTTGCCATGGAATGGGATCGGGCAGTTGAAATTCAACCCCTAAAAAGGCAAAACGATTTTCCAGAAATGCATCCGCACGTTGGATGGCAAGTTGAAATTCCTGCGGAAATTCTTTTTTAAATTTTTCTTTTTTTTGCCCGCTTAACGGTTCGGCAATGATGCGCCTGAACCGCGGATTTTTCAACAAATCGAAAATGCGTTCATCATTGAACCAATCCAAAAATTCGGGATGTTGAATATCAAAAAAATTGAAATCGGGACGGTAAGCTTTTTGCACGAAGTCGGCATGGGTTTTGCGTTCTTTGGCTAAATACAATTGTTCCCGGCTACGATAGATAATCTCATTTAACGAAAGCCGACGTATCTTTTTAATTTTTTGATTCAGACTCATAAATAAAAAATTCTCTTAATTGTTTTAATGAGTTTTTAACTACAAAACGATTATAAAGATTTTCAACTTGGCTATGCTCCCAAAAACGAGCAATTTTGCCGAGGTGGTTCATCTGGTGCATTAGAAAGTAAATCCGGAAGAGCGGGTCCGAATCCACATCCTTATTACCCCATCCGGAGAGTAAAGCGTTTTGCAACTTTTGAATAATGCGATTCTGATAGATTGGTTTAAATTGGATCAAATATAGCTGATGATACAAACGCGAAAGATCTTTCAGCGGTGAATTTATTTCGGATGAATGAAAATCCAAAACGGTTACGTGCTTTTGGTGAACTAAAATGTTGGAAAGTGAAAAATCGGAGTGAGAAACACTATAACTGTTTTTGTATGCCACTGCCCGTTCCCAAAGTTTTTTAATAGTTTCTATCACATTATTACGCATGGTTTCGTCAAAATCTATCTTTTTATTCTTAACCATACGATCCATGCGAATAGAGATGTATTCCAAAAAATAATCGAGTTGAATTTTTACCGAATGATCCAGATAAGGTATGTCGTTCGTAATGTTTTGATTCTGGAAGTAGGCAAGCCATTGTCCGGCCTGGAAAAGATACGTTTCGGCCTTACGGATACTTTGATATGAGGGCAACAGCATAATACGATGTTCTAAAAATGATAACAGGTTAATTCCGGCGGCCTGACGCGTAACAATGACCTGCTTTTCAAGATTGAGCCATAAAGGTTCTATTGTATGAAAAAACCGGTGGAATTTAAAGCGCTCGTACCAGTACTCTGTAATATGATATTCACGCAACAAATTATCTTTAGTCTTCGGATTGTCTTGTTCTTTGTAGATTTTAACAAAAATATCTAATGGGCTATCACTGATTAGACGCAAATTCAGAATAAGCGAAAAGGGGCGCATGAAAACGCGTTTTATTTCGTAGGAACGAAATAGGATTTTGGTTTCATCGGAGAATTGTTTTAGCAGCTCATCCAAATCAAGTTCAAATTCATTCTTTTTCAAAAAATTGTTAAGAGATTTCTGCAAAAAGACCTCGCGAAATCAATATATTACAAAAAATTATTTTTTGTTATAAGCCCCTGAAACGTAAGCTTTAAAAACAGGCAGTGTCATTTTGTTGCTTATATTAATGCGTTTTAGACGGAACAAATCCATACCGGGCCGATTAATTCCCGGTATTTGTGTAACGGCTGCTTTAAATCCTAACTCTTTTAAAAATGCAATGTGCTTTTCGTTAAAATCATTTCTTCCACCGTTAGGATAAGCAAAATGCAGACAAGACTTACCTAAATTTTTTTCAATTAATTTTTTAGAGGTACTCAGTTCAAAATAAGCCTGTTCATCGGAAAGCATTCTCAGGAGTAAATGATTATGTGTATGAGCACCTATATCCATCCCGGCATCGTTCATAGCCTTTACTTCTTGCCAGTCTAAAAAGGAGTAGCGATCCGGATCGCCTTGAACCGGAGGTAAAATATCACCGACTTGATCTTTAAGTTGATCTAAAACATTTTGTAAATTTCCAGATTGTGACATTTTCAAAAAGGACCGTAACATCACCGAGGCACGAATCCGACTTTCTTCACAGGCTAATTCAAAATGAAAGTGGTGATCAGGCAAATTTAATTCAATAACGGAATTCTTGCTATGGAAAAGCAAGTAAGTAATCCAATCTGTCCACAAGCAATCATTAGAGCCAATTAGCCCGGTTGTAAGAAAAAACGTTGCGGAAACTTTTTCTTCTTTTAAGACCGGCAATGCATACAAATAATTATTCTTATATCCGTCATCAAAGGTAATAACGGCATAATGCTGTTTCAAATCACCTTTTTTTAAAAGAGAAACCGCTTCTTCCAAAGAAATAATTTTAAAATATCGTTTTAGAAATCTTATTTGCTCAAGGAACTGTTGTTGGGTCACACAATTGCGATATTCGTATTTTTGAATCGGCGCGCTATCAGGGACTACGGAATGATAGGTTAAAATGGTAACTCCTGGTTCTTGCCTCCATAAAAAAAACTTATTAATTAAAGCTCGATCCAAAAAATAAAAATATACTTTTTTTATTAAATTACGCATCATTGCTCTATAATTTTGTTTTTTTGTACGAAATGGAAAAAATAATTTCTAAAAATTGGCGGAGGACTAAACAAATTAAAATCGTTAGGTAGTATAAAAATACATTCCAATTATTCTAAATGAATATTATTAACGCACCAACATCATTTTCTTGACACTTATAAAATCGCCGCATTTTAATCGACAAAAATAAACGCCGCTTGATAATTGGCTACCATCAAAATTAATTTCATAAATGCCTTTGTTTTGTATATGATTAACTAAATTTTTGATAATCTGTCCTTTTAAATTGAGAACATCAATTTGTACGTGGGTACGATTTTTGACCTGATATTTGATATGTGTTAACGGATTAAACGGATTCGGATAATTTTGATAAAGCTTATAGGTTACAGGTATGTCCGGGAATTGAACTTCAATTGTTTTGTACAAGCTAATTTTTCCATTTATTCCGCGTTCGGAAATGCGATAAAAATAAATTTGATCCGCTAAAATATTTTTATCCAAAAAAGAATATACATTGGGATGTGAAGATGAACCTGAACTAGGAATTTTCCCTATTATATTAAAATTAATACCATCGACACTACGTTCCAAAATGAAATAAGCACTTTGTATTTCAGATTCTGTCCTCCAAATCAAACGAATCCCATCTTCATTTATTTCAGCTTTGAATGAAGAAAAAGTAACAGAAAGAGAAATATCATTATGATGAATTTGATTGTACCATAAATTTATCTGAGTCTCATTTTCGGCTGCAAGAAGAATATCACTTAAATTATCAAGAATCTGACTTGTCGTGGTTACATTATTAAAAGTATCCGAACCGTTTTGAATAATTGGGATCCAATCTCCCTCTTCAACATTTCTTAATGCATCTTTATTTAAACCCACATATTCAATCTTACTATCATTAGTAGCGCAAACATATAACGTATCATTATCTTCATTTAATGACAAGGCCGGACGTGTTGAATTGATCCCTTCGAATGTATAATATTCCCATGTGGCATCATTATTTCGTTTATACAAATAAAAAACAGGCCCGCTTTTTCCGTTTTTGCCAATCATGTACAAATTATTATCCGCATCACGTAAAATATTTACATGATCATCCGACTTTGGATTATAAGGCAAGGCTTCATTAACCCAATTAGCGGAATCAGAGGGATCTGCATTGTCTGGCAAACGGAAAAAGTAGAATTTTTTATTTGTACTTCCCTGCCCCACAAAAAGGCCCATTTGACCTTGTCCATTATAGGTGAAGCTAATACCATCCGTCAATGTGCTCACATCCATCGAGGTTTTAATAACATAAGAGTCCCAATTGACGCCATCATCATTACTATATAGCGCCTTAAGTGAATCATTGGTTTCATAAAAGATAAACAGATCACCATCCAAGGCTTGCGCCAAGCTTGCCGGATCGTCTCCCAAAATATTGTCCAAATTTATTGCAATAGGAAATCCGCTATCTTCTTGCCATGTGCCCGAATTATAAGTTAATCTTGTAAAAGCTTCGGGACCCTTAGAAACCATAATGTAAAGTTTGCCGGTCGTCTCGTTAACGTGCGCATCCGCCTTAGATACGCCGACAATGCCGGTTTCCGTATCTATTGACCAGTTCCCGTTATCAAATTTCCAAACCGCCCATTTATTATTTGAATCCTTGAATACCCCCCACCAGGTGTTATCATACCAAAATACCTGACTCTGATTTGCTTTTTCGATATCATCTACAGCACCGGAGATAGGCGCTCCACTAACTTCAGCAAAAATATTTTGGAAAGGTATCGATAATAAAAAAAACAAGAATCCAAAAAATAAATGTTTAATTTTCATATTTACCCTATTATGCTATGCATTTGACATTAGTTAAAATTTTTCAATAGTGCTTTAAATATTTCATCTAATACGCGTCCGGCAATAGTCGCCGCATCATTATTTGTTTCAATTGAGATCGGTTTATATTTGTCCAACGTCTTAAAATAATATTCCTGATATTCTTGAACTTGCTCCGCTCTCAATTGCGGTTTTCTCTTTACAATAATGTCCGGATCATTATAAAGAAAGATTATTTTATCTGGCTTCGGGAAGATCCTGCAGATAAAATATCGGATTAATTTAAACTCTAAGACTACTCTTTTTTTGTAAATATATCTTAAATCATAAATATAACGATCACTTAATACAATCCGGCCCTTTTTTAATCCTGGCCGTACAAATTTCAAATATCGATACCAAAGTTCAAAATAAACACTTAAATAATAAATCGTACCTTTAATATGCGATTTTAATTTCTGTAATAAATCTTTCTTTCCATTTATATTTTTGGGCAATGTTATTTGCTTTTTTAGAACCCATTTGTGCCATGGTGATTTTGAGTGCCCCCAAGGCCCCATATAAACAATACTGTATTTTACGCCTTTAATAGAAACTAAGCTGTGCTCTAACGCATCAATTAATGAACTTTTACCGGCACCATCTACCCCCATGATAGCAAAATGAACGCCTCGATTTCTATAAACCATTTTAAATAAATATTTCTTAAAATAAAATCGAATGCGATTGCTAAAAGTTTGCTTTAATAACCTCTCCTTTATAGTTTTTTGGAATTGCAAAGTTCGCTTGGTTATTTGATTAAAGTCAGACAGATCATTGAGAAACAAGTGGAATATTTTCTTTATCTTTTCATCTTCAATGTGATTAAATAAATAATCTCTATCGATTCCATTTGATGCTAACTTCCGGATAGTGGCAAAATGCTTTGTTTGGATATGCCCTTTCCCTAAAAGACTATGAAAAAAATAGTGTAATAATTGATCTTCTTTCGAAAGAATTTTGTAGCCATTTGGGTCAATTTCTAAACGATTTTCAACTTTTTTTAAATCCAAATAAATGATCCCATCCTGAACAAAGGCTAAATGAACATCAAGCAACCAAAGGACTCCGTCCGAATAAGAAGCATAGACTCTCTTTTTTAAAAATGTACGATCCTTCCAACAAACAAAATTATTTTGCCGTAAAATCAAATCTGCCTGTTTAAAGGATTCAGGCCAAATCAAAACATCTATTTCAGTTTCATTTGACAATACTTTGTCATCAAAGCGAAGTAAACTGTATTTAATATTTTTACTATTAAAATTTTCAAGAATATTGGCAAAGATTTTAGATTTCCCTGTCATATCAAATGCGTACTTTCATTCTTTGCTGCTTTGAAAAATAAATCCGCCCTATCCAATACGGTATATACCTTTTTTTGAACCCATTGCCCATCAATTTCAGGATGATACTGAATCATTTTTGATATCCTATCCAACCAGTATATTATAAGGCTGATAAACGGATTTAAATAAGAGGTGTCCGTTTCATCAAAATATTTTTTATATCCTGGTAAAAACTCATCGGGTATATATGAAATTTCCATCATAAATTCTTTAATTGGCTGTTTCGGAAAATATTTGTTGCGAATAGTGGTTATAAATAATGCGCTTAAATCAATCAAGGTAATTTCTTCCCAGTCGCTCATATCCCAGTCGATGATACCTATAAGTTGGCCATTAGAATTAAAAATACTGTTCCCTATTTTTAAATCGCCATGGGTTATGCCGACTAAAAATGTTTTTTTATTTAATATTTCCAGAAAATTATTTGAAAAAACATCAAGCTTTTCTTGTATTTGGCTATCATGGCACAATTTCTTAATTAATTTTATTTTAGGTGTTAAATACTTATCGTAAACATCTTCGGACATTAATATTTTTTTACCAAATTGCAAATGAAATTTTTCAATTTTTCGGGATATGGCCTCAAATAATTTCGTTAACCCTTCCCCGTTTTTCCCAATTAATTTATCAGGCGCTACCCCGTTACCGATTTTCGTTTCTATAAAATAAGGAAGATGAATCTCCGCTTTTATATTTACCGGCGCCGGGCTAAGAATGCATCCGTTTTCATTTAAAAACCTTATTAGCTCATGCTGTTTTACTAAGCGAGAAAGTGATATACGGCCGAGTGGGAAACGTATCATAAAGATTTCTGAGTTTATTAGAACTTCTAATAACAAAAAGCCCGTCCTCGAAATCACTATCTTTTTAATTTTAAAATTCCTATCGGAAGTACCGGATAATATCAATATTTTTTCAATCAAATCATCAACAACGCTTGTAACTTCTATCGATCTACTAAATATAAATATCCTATTA
>JALWEA010000137.1:14465-15141 GCA_027039465.1 Calditrichia bacterium
TGTTTTAATAGGTTTTTTATTTTTGAATTGGAATGTATCGGTTTTTCCGACTTGAAGGCATGCATAGTTAAAAACGACGGCTTTGCAAGATCGGGTTCTACCAAAAAATATGATTTTAATTTTATGGGATCCCCAAGTGAAACGGATTTACCATTCCATTTGAATTCATACATCTGTTTTGGAAGAATTCCAAAATGCCAAAAAATATTTTTTAAAGAAGTTACCCATTTTTTTGACCAGTCTAACACAATAATAAAGCTGTCGGGGGCAAGTTGGGTAAATAAATGTTTTGGGTTTAGATTATAATCGGATCTTTCCAGGTCCAAAATAATTACCGCATACTTCTTAACCGCTTTAATCTCATCGCTTGACTTAAAAAAACAAATTTCATGTTTTGAATTAATTGAAATTACCGCTTTTAATTTTTCCGGTAAGCAAAAAGTGAATTTTGCATCAAATAAACTAAAATCAATATATAAACGCTCGGGATGGTCCGTAATCACCATAACTCTACTTGTAAATTTCATGGGAACAAAATGTAGTACAAAATTTAAGGACCAAACCCTATTAAGAAATTCCATTATTTACCTTTTTGAACATTTTTCATCGCATTAATATAAAATTCCGAATAAGCAGAAATCATTGTTTGCAGCGAAAAGTCACGCACCGCACTTTG
>JALWEA010000138.1 GCA_027039465.1 Calditrichia bacterium
TCGATAAATTAATAAGTAATTTTGCGAATTACTAATTTTTATTTTCGGTGGATTTGTTGCGGTAATTAATCTTTTGGATCAAAAATTATAATTAATGCGTTATTCTTGTTATTTTTGCGTTTTTCAAATGTAAAAGCACTCAAAAGCAAAAAAATAGCTGCTTAATGGGAAACTATCTTAATAGGAAGTGCCAATTTCGATCATATACTTTATGAACGTCTGATCCTTCGAATTAGACAATAAATCTATTAAGGAATTGTCCAAATTACTTTAAGGATTCCTTTGGATTTTCAATAATGTACATGAAATTGGAGATAATTGTTTGAATGCTTTTTCACTTCACTAATAGCATCCGCCGCACTTTCGTCTCCCGCCCGGATTGTAATCGCAAAAGATAAATTCCACTGGCCAAATCATGTCCGTCGATCAGCATAGAATGCCTTCCGGCGGGTACGTTTGAATTCAATAAAATTTTAACCCTTTGTCCCTGAATGTTGAACAACTCGGCTTTGACCATTCCTGATTTCGGAACGTAGAATTCAACGCGCGTTTGGTTGTTGAACGGATTGGGATAATTGGCCTGCACTTGCAGATGATTGGGAAGCCGTGCTTCATTGCCGTCAATGCCGGTCTCTTCCTGAATGGTAAATTCCCAACGATCAACCGATTTAAATCCTAAAGAATTGATGACCTGAACTTCGGCCTGATGCAAACCTGGGCTCAGAGCGCTGTCCGGTGTAAAAACGGCTGAGGAGGTGGTTACGGTTAAACGGTCGGATACATCCGTGCTGTCCAAATACATTTTTACGCTTTGCAAATCAACGGGTGAAAAGCGATCCGTAAAAAAGGCCTTGACGGACGGTTGCGCATCTTCGATTTCGCCCCTCGGCAGAACGCGATAGATAATCGGATAGCCTTTCACGGAAAATTTGGCGGTGCTTGTATTATTGCTCAAATAGGCTTCATTGGCACGATTTGCGGTTTTGACGTACACTCCCAAATAATAATTCAGAGACAAGAGAGAGTCATTAATAGCACATTGCAAATTGAAATTAAACGTATCCTTTGGTGCAAGTACCGGAACCTGAAGGGTATCGATCACCCAATCCAACGTGGACTCAAATGACTGATTCAGGGAAACAAAAACATAAAGTTGTGTGGAATCACTGGGATTGTTACCGGAATTGGTAACAAAACCGGATACGGGAAATGAATCTCCGAGCGTTGTTGTATCGGGAGCTGTTTGCAGTTTTGACGCAAGATCCGCACATTTGTCGCGAAAATAGATGTAGCACCAAACCGTATTTAAATTCGGATGTCCGTTGGAATAGCCGGGCCAGTCGTATTGAGCGCCCTTGCCTTCGTAGTTGGCACCGTAGTGTCCCAAACTCTTATCACCGGCCGGATCATTCACAATAACCGTCGTTGCATCGTGATCGTATCCGATTACGGAAATGTAATGGCCGGAGCTGGTAATGCTATTCAGCAAAACAAACGGACGCTTGGCATTAGCCTCGGTCATTAATTTTGGGCGGGTCGGACTCCAATCCACATAAGAATAAAGGCCGTGCTTACGGGCAAATTCCGCCATAAATCCTTTAGTGTCCGACCAGGCTTCGCTGCCGTGCCGCACAATAAAACCGAAGGCGCCGTAGCCTTTTACACCGTTGCGGTCGTAAGCCCAGATGTCAAATGTAAAACCGTTGTACGTGTAAATTTCGGCAATGTAATCGCCGTAATTTGTGATGTGATAGAATGGATCGTACACTTTACGCGGACGCTTGGGTAAAATATTGTAGTAAGCAATGCACATGGTTGCCGCCGTGCCTCCGCAGGCCGTGCAACCGTTGAACCAATCCGGGGAGTCGTAACATTGATGCACGTAAGGAATTTCGAAGCTGTAGGCCGAAGATTTTAAGATTGAATTCGGTATCGTCCCTAAATTCGGTTGGGGCAGGGGAGACGGCGTAGCAACGGTAAGCGGACCGGGAAGTGCAGAAAAATCAGGAGCCTGATGCATACCATTAAACATTTGCATTTTGTACAAACCGTATGTCTTTTCCTGATGGGCCTCGAAATACAGCGTGCCGTTTGCCGAGAGTGCAGGGAAGTCTTCGAACACATCCGGGGTGTCCGTTAAACGCAGCAACGTGGCGCCATTCAAATCATACGAAAATAAATCGCTGCTTTGCACGGATTGCGTTTCAATGACTTTTTTCTTAACAAAAAGTAATTTTGTACCGTCCGCTGACCAGCTTGGTTGTGAACCTTTTGCGGAAAAGATTTGTCTATCATTCGCAATATCGATCAAATGAATTTGACCGTTAAAACTTTGCACGGCTACAATGGGCTTAACGGGATTCCATTGGGGATTAAAGTAGCCGAGATTTTGTTCGGTTAAATTTTCTTGTTGACCCGTTCTTACATTTAAAAGATGAAGCTGGTCGTTGGCATCATTAAAAACAATCCACCGTCCGTCTGGTGAAATCGGCGTTAAATTGGCGTAATCCGGTAAAGTAAACGTTTTTTTAACCTGACCGTTGATATCGGTTAAAAACAGTTTGTTGTCAATCGTAAAGGCAACCGTTCCGTCGGCGGAAATGCTCGGAACACCCGCCTGTGGCACCGCATCATGCAGCGGAATAATGCGTGAAGTTGAAACTTCGAACAAACAGGGAATTTGCCAAATTGTTTGCCCGTTGCGTTTAAATAATTTGAAACCCAAATAGTCGTTGTTTGGCGCCCATTGAACGAATTGTGCAATGCCAAAACCTTCGGCAATTTTTAAGGAGCGTCCGGTTTTCAGATTCAACAAATACAATCCTGGCTGCTCGGCCTGATCATAAGAAAGCCACTGTCCGTCCGGTGAAATTTTTAAATATTTTTGTCCCGATTCCAAAGAAAAAGGATTCATAGCCAAAATAGGAATTGAAAAAAGCAAAACGAGAAGAATAAATTTACGAATCATGAAACTACTCCGTTAAGAATTTAATTTGTTAAGTAAATGTACTAACCAAATGCTCTTTAAGCAATCCGATTTATTCCGATTTATAAAATTAATGATGCCGAGCACATTTGGATAATGCTTCAAAAGTTGAAACATTTTTGACAAATTTGTTTTTGGAATAGATCGCTTCACTCTTCCGCTGGCGCCATGGATTATTAAGGATTTGACATGAATTGATTGGGAATCGGTTGAATTGTTGAATGGTGGAATGGGGAAAATCGTTATTCGTATATCCGTTATTCGTTATTCGGGAATCATTGTTTGTGCAGTCGGTGGCGTGCGCCCGTTAATTGATGTGATTCCCAGTCCTGCCATTGCGAACGAGCCCGCGAGCCTGCGAGCGGGAGAGTTAAGCAATCCCTTTCAAAGCAGCAACGGACGTAAGGGATTCTTCATTATGTCACAGTTCCTCGGAAATCGAACGTGATCTTGCATATCATCGAGTACAAAATTACTTCAATTCAAACAATTCATCAAATGCCCACAGCAAAAGGGGCACCCTTCCCTGCGCATCGCAGGGAAGGGCCGGGGATGGGTTAAGAAGATGGCATGTCAATAGTAACGATCCTGCGAGCGGGAGAGTGAAGCAATCCTCTCCAAAGCGGCAACGGCCTGTTATTTGGGAAATGGCTTAAATAGTGTTATGGATTGCTTCCCCGCCTCAGGCGGGTCGCAATGACAGGCCACCGCGTCCGGTTCCCGAGTAGCCCGCCTGAGGCGGGCGTATCGAGGGACGGACGCGCCACCATAAGTCAATAGTAGTAGAAGCGAGCGTAGCGAGAGATGGGGCAAAAGTATCGGCAGCGGCATTTGTTTTTTCCACCCCCTGTTGTCCCCCTCGTATGGGGACGCAAAACGGCACGAATGATTTCACCCGATGAGAAGTTAAACTTACGGTTGGGGAAAAGAGTAAGCACCGAACCACCGGCAAATTGGGTAATGAGCACAATTTTACAAACAACTTTGCATCCCCCTGCAAGGGGGATTAAGGGGGTCTCAACACGGCAAACTACTCGGTTAAAAACGGCCTAAACTTTTCAGGCATCCTTTATGTTGAAACTCCCGCGCATTGGGATACTTCGCAGGGAAGGCAGAGGTGTGTCTAAATAAGGAACTTGTTTGCATAATATGTCAATAGTAACGAGTGAAGCAACCCCCTCCAAAGCGGCAACGTATGCAAGATATTCTTCGTTCCGTCACAGTTGCTCGCAACCAGTGCACAATCTTGCGTAACATTGGGTAAAAAATTCTTCAATTCAACAATTCACCAAACGCCCACAGCAAAATGGGCACCCTTCCCTGCGATAGTAGGGAAGGGAGGGGATGGGTTCTAAAATGGAATTCGAAAACCACTCCGACCTACCGAATAAAAGTTTCCACGCCATTTACCCCGTACTATTACCATGTAACGGCAGGCACGTCCCTCGATACGATTCTACTTTTCATTTTGGGATATTCGATGTAAGGGCGAAGCATTTCCGGTAAGACACTGAAAACTAAAAAGATTTAACTTTGTGCAACCAAAAACATTGATTGTTTCTTTATTTATCAGGGAAATGCTTCGCCCCTACAAGTCCGGCAAAATCATTCGGCAACCGGCAACGATCTCGGGCATCATCGCGCACACAATCACTTCAATTCAACAATTCAACAAACGCCCGAATCTAATTGGGCATCCCGAGAATCGGGATGGGGATGGGTTCTAAAACGAAATTCACAAACCACTTCAATCTATCGAACAAAGGATTCCTTCTCATTTCGCCCTAAATATCCGCCATATTCCGGATAGTGGGTAAAAAAGTACCACCGCGGATTTACGATGCTTTTTCTTTCTTCCTTCGAAAAAAACCTCGTTTATGAGAAGAAATTTTCCTCTCCGCAAAATCCATTTGATTCTATTGTATTCTATCCTTAAATTTCTAACTTTTAATTTGAATTAAATTGAAATTTTTTAGACATTTAAACTTTACAATAACGAATTGTTAGTATAAGGAGTGACGGTATGTTGAAACCACAAAAGAAACGGATTACCAAAAAAGACCTGAAAGAGGATAAATTCGTCGAAACCGCTTTATTGGCAAGAACATATTTTGAAGAGCATACCAAGGAAATCACTTATATCGTCGGCGGCATCATTGTTGTCGGGATATTAATCTGGTTGTTTCTGAATCATCGTTCACAACGCTTGCAGGAGGCCGAAACCCTTCTGGGAAAAGCGCAAATGGAAATGCAAAGCATGCACACAACCAAGGCGCGCGAATTTTTGGATCAGCTCATTCAGGAATATGACGGTACGGATGCCGCCGAACAGGGATATTTCTTATTGGCCAACTTGGATTTTCAGGCGCAAAAATACGATAAAGCGGAGCAGGAGTACAAAAAATTCATTGATTCTTACAGCGGTAGTAAAATCTTATTGGCTTCGGCTTACGCCGGATATGCCGCTTGTCTGGAACATCGCGGCGCGCACAAGGAAGCAGCGGAAAATTATTTGAAAGCGCAAAGAACCGCACCCGAATTTGTGGAAGCGCCCAATTATCTTTATTTGGCAGGTTTGAATTACAAAGACGCCGGAATGAAAGACAAAGCAAAAGAAATGTTTCAAAAGATTATTGAAAAGTACAAAGATTCCAAACGTTTTAACGATGCCAAAGCGCAAATTATTCTGCTGGAAAAATAAACATGGATTTATTTGAAAAAGCCCGCTCGTATTTATTGAGCATTTACAAACCGTTTCCGATTGATGTTGACCATGGAAAGGGCCTTTATCTATACGATAAAAACGGTAAAGCCTATCTCGATTTTCTATCCGGAATTGCGGTCAATGCCCTGGGCTATCAGCATCCCGCCGTTCAGCAAGCGCTTTTAAAACAGATCAATCGCAATCTGCATCTCAGTAACTATTTTATTCAGGATGTGCAAGTAGAGCTGGCCGAACAGTTGGTTGAGTTAAGCGGCCTTTCCAAAGTCTTTTTCACCAACAGCGGTACCGAAGCCATCGAAGGTATTTTAAAAGTCGCAAAAAAATGGGGCAATCAAAATAATAAGTCAGAGATCATTGCCTTCGAAGGAAGCTTCCACGGCCGCAGTCTGGGCGCGCTTTCCATCACCATTCAAGCCAAATACCAAAAAAGCTTTTTTCCGCTTTTGCCCAATATTAAAACCGTTCCGGCCAACGATCCCGAAGCATTTAATAAGGCGGTTAATGAGCACACCCTGGCCGTTTTTTACGAAGGCATCATGGGTGAAGGCGGTGTCCGCCCGATTTCGGAATCCCTGCTGAAAGCCATCTACCAAGGGCGGGATAAATTCGGCTATCTCATCGTTGCCGATGAAATTCAAACCGGTGTGGGACGCACCGGTGCATTCTATTACTATCAAAAACGCGGAGTGCTGCCCGATGCCATTGCAACGGCAAAAGGACTTGGTGGAGGGCTCCCGTTGGGCGCGTTTGTACTAAATGACAAACTAAGTACGGTTTTGCAACGCGGTGAACATGGGACAACCTACGGCGGTAATCCATTGGCTTGCGCCAGCGGATTGGCAACGGTTAACGTCGTAAAAGAATCCGGCTTCCTTTCACAGGTTCAAAAAACCGGCGTCTATTTTAAAGATCAATTGCAAGCTTTTGCCGGACAATATCCCGATATTGTCAAAGAAGTGCGCGGAGAAGGATTGATGCTCGGGTTGGAGGTAGGAGACAAAGCCTCGGATTTAATGGCCGAGGGATGCAATCAGGGACTACTGTTTAACGTGGCCGGAGGCAATACGTTACGTTTTGTTCCGCCGTTGATTGTAACCGAAAGTGCGGTTGACGAAGCAATTGACAAACTGCACAAAACCTTTGCGCGTATTTTTAAATAGCTTTAGCTTTTAAAGCGAGGGAAACCTTGTTATTCGATTATCTTTTTTTAACTGCCATCGGTTTGGACTGGCTTATTCTCGGCCTTGTTATTTTCGGAAGCAAGGCCTTGCTTAATCCCTTACCCGAGACCGGTAAAAATATTTTCAGAAAATCGTTCACCGGCATTGTACTCGTCTTTTTATTGTTTCTTTTTATTGTAAAAATTTCTTTTGTAATTTTGATTGGTCTTCCGCTGAAAAATCTGATTGCTCCTGCGCCTCTTAGCCGTTTCGCGCTTTTTTTTGCTCTGATTCAATTATTGTTTGCCTTTACGTTGCTGATTTTGAGCATGTTAATTTTCGTTAAGAGCGGTTTTAACGATGAATTTCAACCGGTATGGAGTAAACGGATTTCCTACGGGCTCATTGTTTCACTTTTTGCCGATTTTCTTTTAGGGGTAAGTTTTTATTTTTGGTTTATTAAATCCTTGTTTCAAACGAACTTGATAGCAGGATCCTTAGCCCTTGCGTATCAACCGATTGCAGCTACCCACTATTGGCTGGCTTTGGGATTAATCCTTGCTTTGATTGTGTATTTTATTTTTTATTTGGCGCTAAAACATCGCAATTCGGCCACAACCATAACCGGCATGTCTCTGAGTTATTTGATTATTCTGCTATTTGCCGGATTGCTCGCCTATTATTGTCGCTCTCTCATTGCGCCTAACGCCCGTTACCTGATCAACGGTTTTTCACTTTATTTGGGATTTATTCTTTGGATTTCGATCCTTTTCCTGGGAACGGCCAGCTTACTTTTAATCCTGATGATTTACCGAAAACGCAAATTCCTGAAAAACGAATTTTATTTTCGTTACATTTTAATTCGCCTTGGCGGATTTCACGCAGTGAATGTAGTCGGACTTTCTGTCATCAGTCTGGTACCTATTGTATTCTTTACGTTTTATCGGTAAATAAAAAAGTTTTTATTTTTTCGAATTCATCAGCGGGCGCATGAAAAATTGCGGTTCTAACTTTGTTAAGTCTTTGCTAATCCGGACAGTAACCGCGCTGCCTGCAATGGCGGCTGTAATGATGACGGATCGATTTAAATTTACCGAATAATTGGGAGGTAATTCGATGGCTTCTGTAACGCTCGAAAACGTTTCAAAAGTTTATGATAATAAAGTAACGGCCATTTCCAAAGCTAATTTGAAAATCAACGATACGGAGTTTGTGGTTTTGGTCGGCCCGTCCGGCTGCGGTAAATCCACCTTGCTGCGCATGATTGCCGGTTTGGAGGAGATTACCTCCGGAAAAATTTACATCGGAGATCGGGTCGTAAATGACGTTTCTCCCAAGGATCGCAATATTGCCATGGTATTCCAGAACTATGCCCTTTACCCTCACATGACGGTTTTTGAAAATATGGCCTTCGGGCTGAAACTGCGAAAATTCCCCAAAGACGAAATCGAAAAACGGGTTAACGAGGCGGCAGAACTTTTGGGCATTAAACAATTTTTGGATCGCAAACCCAAGGCGCTTTCCGGCGGACAACGCCAACGCGTGGCCGTAGGACGCGCCATTGTGCGTCAACCCCAAGTCTTTTTGTTTGACGAACCGCTGAGTAATTTGGACGCCAAACTGCGCGTGCAAATGCGCATTGAAATCAATAAACTGCACAAACGCCTGCGTACTACCATGATTTATGTAACACACGATCAGGTTGAAGCCATGACCATGGGAGATCGCATCGTGGTATTAAAAGACGGAGTCATACAGCAGGTGGATTCACCTTTGGAATTGTACAACAAACCATCTAATTTATTCGTGGCGGGATTTATCGGCAGTCCGGCCATGAATTTCGTTAAAGGCACATTGCAGCGTAACGGCGTCTTACAATTTAAAACACCGGATTTTACGTTAAAGCTGACGCCCGAAAATGAAAAATTGCTGCATTCTTATGAGAATTCGGAAGTTATTTTAGGCATTCGTCCCGAGCATTTCGAAATTTACGATCCTCAAAAACATCCCGATTTTCCGCAATTGAAGGCGACGATCGAGGTCACCGAACCCATGGGCGCCGAGACTTATGCCTATTTAAAAGCGGGAAACACAGATTTTACCGCGCGCTTTGAACCGATGGATGCCATTCGCATCGGTAATAACATCACCATTGCGCTGGATCCGCAAAAGCTGCATTTCTTTGATCCCAAAACAGAACGGGCGATTCGATAATTTAAATTGGAAAAAGACAAAAGGAGTAAACCATGCAATTCCCCGCAGAACCGTTTCGTATTAAGGTTGTGGAACCGATTAAAATTACCACTCAGGAAGAGCGGGAGAAATTGATTAAGGATGCAGGTTACAATATTTTTTCCATTCCGGCCGAAAGCATTTACATCGATCTGCTGACCGATTCCGGTACAGCCGCCATGAGCGACAACCAATGGGCGGGTTTGATGTTAGGCGACGAGTCGTATGCCGGTAGTAAAAATTATTATCATTTTGAAAATACCGTTCGTGAAATTTTCGGTTTTAAAAACATCATTCCCACGCATCAGGGCAGGGTTGCGGAAAATTTGTTGTTTTCCAACATCCTTAAAAAAGGCGATGTGGTGCCAAGTAATATCCACTTCGATACCACGCGTGCCAACATCGAATATCACGGCGCAACCGCTCTGGATTGCGTAATTGACGAAGGGCTGGATCCGAGCAATCCGCATCCTTTTAAAGGAAATATGGATATTGAAAAATTGGAAGCGGCCATTCAAAAATACGGCAAAGAACGCATTCCGGTCATAATGATTACCATTACCAATAACAGCGGCGGAGGTCAGCCCGTTTCCATGGCCAACATCCGTCAAGTCAGCGATGTGGCCCATAAGTACGGCATCCCTTTCTTTTTCGATGCCTGCCGCTTTGCGGAAAATTGTTATTTTATCAAAGAACGGGAACGTGAATTCCGTCAAAAGTCCGTACTGGAAATAGCTCAGGAATTGTTCAGCTACGGAGACGGCTGCACCATGAGCGCCAAAAAAGACGGCCTGGTGAACATCGGCGGATTTTTGGCCATGAACGACGACGAATGGGCGCAACGCATTACCAACATGTTAATCCTGATCGAAGGCTTTAAAACGTACGGCGGCCTGGCAGGGCGCGATTTGGAGGCCATTGCCCGAGGCCTGAAAGAAGTTTTGGATGAAAATTACCTGCGCTTCCGCATTAATCAAACGCGCTATTTGGGAGAGATGCTGGATGAACAAGGTATTCCCATTGTTAAACCCGTAGGCGGGCATGCGGTTTACATTGATGCCAAACGTTTTGTACCGCACATTCCGCCCGAGCAATTTCCCGGACAGGCCATTGTGGTGGAATTGTACCGTAGAGCGGGCATTCGCGCAGTTGAGATCGGCAGCCTGATGATGGCCAAAAAAGACCCGACGACCGGAGAAAATATTCCGCCGAAATTGGAATTGGTGCGTTTGGCCATTCCCAGACGTGTTTACACCAACATGCACATGCAATATGTTGCCGAAGCGCTGGGAGAAATCTACCGCGACCGCGAAAAGCTGCGCGGTTTTGAGATCGAATACGAACCTGAATTTCTGCGCCATTTCACGGCCAGATTGAGACCGGTTGGGAACGAGTAGAGCAGAGAAGGCGTGAAGAAGTTAAGGGTGTAAGAGTTAAGTGTTTAGGGCCGTTAATTTAAAAGTGAAAATGAAAAAAACGGGAATTACAAAAAGCGTATTATCAATTAACCCTTAACTCTTAACTTCTATCTCTAACCCGTTTCCGTCCGTTCTCCTAAAGATTGCAGTTCAGGGATCGAAAAAAAGATTAAGGGATTAAAAAAGGTATTGAGTTTATCATGATATCTAATAAATTTATCCAACGATTAGTTAAAGCTTGTCAGGTTGTTGTTTTAACCGGCAACGGCATTAAAGCGGAGTCCGTCAAATCAGGGAACCTTTTCAACGAAGAAAAGTTATCTTTTAAAGAACAGCGTGATAAATCGCCCGAAAAATTTTGGCAAAAGGTGGCGGAATCGCGCAGACAATATGCACAACTTCAACCGAACTTAGGGCATTTTGCTTTGGTTGATTTGGAAAATCGATTTGAAGATTTTATGTTAATTACCACGTCATTTGACGGTTTGCATCGCCGGGCTGGCAATAAAAATTTAATCGAACTTAAAGGAAATGTTTTTCAAAACCGCTGTCATCAATGCGGTGCGATCTTTGAGGCCGATGAAAAGCAGAAGATTCCGGTGTGCCCCGAATGCGGAAGCACCGATATTCTGCCGAATGTTTTGCAAACAAACGAATCGCCGGAAGAAAGTAAATTAAAACAGGCTCAGCGTGTTTCCGCGGAAGCCGAAGTTTTTGTAACGGCAGGGTTCAATGATACGAATGAAGACATTAATGCTTTGCCATTTATCGCCAAAGCAAACGGAGCGTATTTGCTCGAGCTTAATCCCGAAAAGACGACCTTTTCATCGGCTATGAATGAGATGATTGCCGGAAATCCGGCTAAATTTTTGACGGCCATTGCTTTACTTCTTGAAAAAATTTGAATGAAACAAACGGGTGCGTATGAAATCCCCAATAAAATATATTTTACTTGCAACCATCTTTTTATTTGTCGGCAGTTGCGCTTATTACAACACCTTTTTCAATGCCAAGCTTAATTACGATGAAGCCGTAAAAGCGCAAAAAAATTCCAAAAGTACCAGCAGACTCAGCAGCAATATCAAACAAAAATACCAGAAGGCGATCGATAAGTCGTGGAAGTTGATTAAGATTTACGGTGACAGTAACAAATATGCCGACGATGCTTTGCTGCTTATCGGTAAATCCTACTACCAAATGCAACAATATGTTAAAGCCGAACGCGTACTGACCCAGTTCCTGCAAAAATATTTACGCAGCGAACACATTCCGGAAGCCAAACTTTGGTTGGCACGCACTTACATCGCCGAAGGCCGTAAGGATGAAGCGCTGGATATTTTAAATACGCTTCTTGGAGAAAAACTGCCTCGAAATTTGGCGGCCAAAGCCTTTTATATTTTAGGCGAATTGTACTATGAGCAAGAAGATTATGAGAATGCCATAAAATATTTGGAACAATGTGTCCGTGTAACCCGTGACGACGGCATGAAAGGCGATGCCTTGTACATGATGGGTGAGTCCTATTACAATTTGCAAGATTACGATAATTCCATGGATTCGTTTTTAAAATTAAGCAAATTGGACATTCCGCCTATCCGCGAATACGAAGCCAAGGCCAAGGTTGTCGAATCGTTAATCGAACTGAAACGTTATGACGAAGCGGAAAACATTCTCAAAAAGATGCTGCGCTCTCAGCGTTTCAAAAAACAATACTCGCTCATTGAAACCCGCCTGGCCAACCTTTACGAAATTCAGGGGCAAACCGACTTTGCACGGGATTATTATTATGAAATCATTCATAAGTACCCTCGTTCCGAAGGCGCATCGTTGTGCTATTATTATTTGGGACAGCTTTATGAATTTGAATACGGTAATTTGGATTCCGCCAAAGCCTATTACGATAAAGTGAAGAATTTAAAATCACAGGAAGAAGTGGCCAAAGAAGCCAAAGAAAAGGCCAAGCTGTTAGCGGAATACCTGAAAATTCGCAATCAGTTGCGTAAAGACCGGGCGGATATTTTCAAGTTGGAACACGGCGATTCCTCGTTAACCGATAGCATGGAAGTTGCCGGTGACAGCGTTGCCGTTGATACTACCCGGCAACAGGAATTAACCGATTTAAATAACAGCATTAAAGAACAACAACAATTCGGGACGTCTAAGAATGTTGCGCCTCAAACGCAAGGCATGGGTATTGTTAAGCAACCTCAGGATTCATCGAAAAACAAAAGCAAAACCGACAGCTTGAAATTGGCGCAGGCGAAAATTAAAAAGAAAGTTAAAAAAGTAGCTATTAGCCGGACGCCGGAACAGGTGCGGGCAAGCTACAGAAAAAACAGTTTCGGTCTCGGTGAATATTTCTTGTTGAAATACCAGAATTATGATAGCGCCGCGCATGCCTATAATAATTTTATTCGCCAGTTTGATAATGATTCCGTGCTCACACCTAAGGCGTATTATGCACTTTATTTTATCTATCATGATTTAAAGCAGGATAGCTCGAAAGCGGATTCGCTAAAGCAATTGATTATTCAGCGCTATCCGGATACGATCTACGGTAAAAAATTATTAGGCATTGTTCAGGAAAAAACACCCGAGGAAAAGGTTTCTCAATTCCGAACATTGTACGATAATGCCGAAGATTTAATGGATCAACAAAAATATGATCAGGCTATTTCCTTGTTTAAGAAAATTGCACAGCAGGATTCGGGCAGCGTTTGGGCGCAGAAGTCACGTTTTGCTATTGCTTACATTTACGAGCACTATTTAAAAGATGTGGACAAAGCAATCCGGGCATACACCGAGGTTATTAAAGAATATCCCGAAACCAAATTCGCAATGATTGCCAAGAAAAAAGTCGCACCGCCGCCACCGGAGCCCAAGCCGGAGACGGAAGAACAGCCTAATGAAGAAGAGCAGCCTGCAAATGAACCTACCGGTAAAACAGGCAAACCTGCGCTTAAACCGAATCAGATGCAAACAGGCCCTGAACGCGCCGTAGGGCCGGTAAAAGAAGGGTTAAACCATTCGTCCAAAGATTCTTCCGCTATCGCGCCTCACCGGAAAATTAAAAAGGGAAAAGCGATCCAAAAAGAAGAAGACATGAAATAACCTTAATTCCATTTAGTTAAGAATTTATATTTCTACTCTAAAAAGCCCTAAAGGGCTAAGATAAAGAGTTTTTGAAGATTTAACCCCAACATAAATGTTGGGGCTAACATTTTGCTTTTTCTCCATCTTTCTGTTTACATTCCGAGTTAGCGGGGAAGATGCTGACTAAATTATCAGTTTACACAAAGACGGGCTTTATCCCATTTTGAGAGCGGACTCATTAATTTTTTAAATAAGTTTCAACAAAATATCTTGAATAATGTTTTCATCCGCTATTTGTTAAATAATGAAAAATTTTTCATGATTGGCTTTTCCCATTGATGTTATGCCTTCCTTTGAGTAAACTTCCAATGCATTTTATGCTGAATAAATCGATGATACGATTCTAAATTGAAAGGTCTTGCTATGCGAATTCAAGTACCGGATTCGGCAAAAAACTGGATTTCTGTTTCCGGTGTAATGATTGCCATTGTCAGTTTATTTTTAATTCTGTTTTTATTCATCATTTCATCGTTAATTGAAGCCCGGGCAACCTATCTCGGTATGATCACATTTATTTTATTGCCGGGTCTGCTGGTACTCGGGCTTATTCTGATTCCTGTGGGCATGTTAATCACCCATAAGCGTAAACGCTCTTTACAAGCGCCCTGGCCGAAAATCGATTTAAATTTAGCCGCGCATCGGCATGCCGTATTTTTGTTTATCGGTGGAACGGCTATTTTCATTCTTTTGACGGGCGTCGGCAGTTATCAGGCCTTTCGTATCACGGAATCGGTTGAATTCTGCGGGCAACTTTGTCACAGTGTAATGCATCCGGAATACACGGCTTATCAGCAATCGCCGCATGCGCGTGTGGCCTGTGTGCAATGCCATGTGGGCGAGGGAGCCGACTGGTACGTTCGTTCCAAGCTTTCCGGCTTGTATCAGGTGTATTCGGTAACGTTTAAATTGTATCCCAAACCCATTCCGACACCTATTCACAATTTACGTCCGGCTCGTGAAACCTGTGAACGCTGCCACTGGCCTCAGAAATTTTTCGCTCAAAAATTGAGAACGGAATACCATTATCTTCCCGATGAAAATAATACCCGTTTGCGGATTCAGTTAATCATGAAGATCGGTGCGGAACATTCGGCGCTTGGCTTGCAAAAAGGTATCCATTGGCACATTAATCCCGATATTCGGGTCGAATACATTGCATCCGATGAAAAACGTCAGGAGATTCCCTGGGTGCGCATGACAAATTTAAAAACCGGAAAGGTAACGATTTTTCAGGATGAAGAAAATCCCATTTCCCAAAACGACATACAAAAGGCCAAAATCCGCACCATGGATTGCATGGATTGCCACAATCGGCCTTCGCACCAATACAAAACGCCTTCTTATTTTATCAATGAAGCCATAGCGGCTAATG
>JALWEA010000139.1 GCA_027039465.1 Calditrichia bacterium
CATCCGGTTTAACGCTTTCCAATATGTCACCTGAGGAAGTCCCGACCCAAAAGTATTGTACCGAAGAATTATAATTTGAGTAGATGCCCAAGCTTTTGGCGTCCGTTACGAAGATAACAGAAAGGTCAGCGACCCGAGGCTCCGTATCGTAAATATTGAAACGCATTAAATGTATTTCGCCCGTGTCTCCGTTTTTAGCTAAAAAATAAACATCGCTGCTGGATTCACCACTGCCTTGGGCGACAGCGATCAATTGATAATTTTCCAGCGGGATGTAAAAATCGTCCGTTACCTGGGAATCGGGTTGGGAGTTCAAATAATGGATGTAAAGGTTGTTTCCGTCGTCACCCATTAAAATCGTCTTTTGGTAGGTAATGAAAAAGCTTTTTATGTTCATTACAGGACCTGGAATGGAAAGGGGTTGCCAATGGATGGCATCCCGGCTAACCGCAATAAAGTTGCTATCGCCCACAACCCAGGTTTCATATCGCGAGTAGTTGTATTGTACGGCAAACAAGTTTTTTGTGGTCAGAGTGTCGAATGTAAGCCAGATCTCATTCGGCTCGTAATAACGTGCCAATGCTCCATTTGCCCCGCAAACGAAAATGAATGACGAATCGGAATTTTGGCCGTTGCCGATGCCGTACAAATTTTTGCCCGGCAAAACTTGTGTTCCTGACCAATCGTTGCCTTGATTATGGGTGGAATAAACCCAGCCGTCGGAAGCGGCGGTGTAAACAACGCTTAAATCGAACATGTAACTCATAGCACTATTGAAAGAAACGGAACCGGGATTATCATGAACTTTAAACCAACCGGCAAAAATAAAGGCCGGAAGCATTAAAATTAAAAATAAAACGGAATGAAAACGATGATAGCTTTTTCTCATGGATGGCCTCCAAGCTGCTCAAACGATTTTTTCTTCTTTTGAATACATCGGTTTTTCGTTCGTAAGGAGTAATAAATTCCATTTTACCGAATGCATTATAATTTTTATCATCTTTATTGTATCAAAAAGCCAACTACATATCAATAATCTTCGTCAAATTTTTGCCAAAAGTTAACTTAAATTACGACTTTTATTAAAACTTAAATAAGTACAAAAACAAAGCTTCGCGGCTTTTGATCGGTTGTAAGAATGTGAAATGCGTCAATTTTCTCAAAATAATCAAGCCCGGGTCAAAAATTTGTTTGAATTGATTTAAAACAGTAATAAATTGAAAACATGGAAGTTAATCATGGTAACGCAAAATGATTTTAATCGTCTTGTATCTTCTTTTAGCAATTTATTTAATAGCGGTTTTTCTGCTTTACCGCGGATTTAATCCGTTGATACGCCAGGAAAGAACGACTGCTCAGCCGAAAGTAAGCGTTATAGTTTGCGCGCATAATGAAGAAAAAAATCTGCCCAATTGTTTGCGTCACTTATCTCGGCAAAATTATCCGTTGGAGAAAACGGAATTCATTATTGTTAACGATCGCTCCGAAGACCGTACGGCCGAAATTATCGAGCAGTTCAATCAAAAAGATGCTCGCTTTAAATCCATTACCATCCGCGAAAGAAATCCCGAATTTGCGCCCAAAAAATTTGCCATCGATTCGGGCATTAAAAGGGCGAACGGTGAAATTATTTTGCTAACGGATGCCGACGGCCGTCCGGTTGAAACTTGGATTGCTTCCATGGTTTCTTATTTTACGGATGATACGCACTTGGTTTTGGGCTATGCGCCTTATACGATTCGCCCCAAAAACCATTTTACCAAAAAATTACTTGCTTTGGAGTATCTTTCCCATGCGGCTTTGGCGGCCGCTTCCACAGGTTTGGGCATTCCGTTGACCTGCGTTGGTACTAACATGGCTTATCGCAAATCTCTCTATTTTGCGGTTGGCGGCTTCGGACCTTACAAACGGCACATATCCGGTGATGATGATCTGTTTTTAACGCAGGTGCGGGAAGCCAAGCGTTTCCGCATTAAATATGCGATTGGGAGGGAAAGCCATGTTTACAATAATCCGCCGCGCTTGTGGTCTAAATTTTTGCATCAACGTTTGCGCTATGCCAGCAAAGGGTTTGATTATCCTTTGAGGGTAACGGTTGGGCTGATCATCTATTATTTTTACAATTTGCTGCTTAGCGGACAAACAATCGCTGCCTTAGTGGCTTGGAGTTGGCCGCCGGGTTTGTTAGTGATTTGGGCGCTTAAAATGAGTGCCGAGTTTATTTTTATGAACAAAGCCACGCGTATTTTGCAAGATCGGCGCGGTCTGGTTACTTTTCCCATATTGGCTGCGGTACATCCTTTTTATGTGACCGTATTCGGCGCATTGGGCCAATTTCGTTATTTTCGTTGGGCCGAAGATAAAAGCGAACCGGCCGTGCAAAAGCCAAAAAGCAAATAAAGATTAAACCGATGTTAGAATATTTTGTTTTAGCGGCAGTTGGATTCGGTGTTCTGTATGGGCTAATCGCGGCAATGCTGCATAGCGCAAAACATCCGGAGCCTATCCAACCGCAAACATTACCGCGTGTGGCCGTGTTAGTAGCCATGCGCAATGAAGAGGCACATATTGCGGATTGTCTGAATGCGTTAACCCGGCAAAGTTACCCGAAGGATCGTTATGATATCATTGTGCTGGATGACCGATCCGAAGACAATTCCGCTGCCATCGCCAATCGGTTTGCCAAAGATTTTAGTAATGTTCATAAACAATCCATTGAAGAGAATTTACCAGGCCTTCACGGTAAAATGAATGCCTTGGCTCAGGGCTTGCGGAATGTTTCGCATGAACTGGTGCTGATTACCGATGCGGATTGTGTGGTGCCGGAATCGTGGATTGAAGCCATGGTCTCTTATTTTGATGAGAACACGGGCATGGTCGGGGCACTTACGGTACTTTATCCTTTCCGTGGAATTTCAAGTTCAAACGCACCGGTCAATTTGTGGGCCAAAGTTCAGGCATTGGATTGGATTTTTTTGCAGGCCATGGCCGCAGCCAATAGCCGTTTTGGTAAGCCGATTACGATTCTAGGCAATAACTTCGGGTTTCGCCTGAAGGCTTATCAGGAAGTGGGTGGATTTGAGAGCATGGGATTTTCGGTTACCGAAGATTTTGCCTTAATGGAAGCCTTGCGCAAAAAAACAAATTGGGAAATCCGTCACACGATCGATGTTAAAAATACCATCTACAGTCTTCCGGTGCCTACCGTTGGCGATTTCATCAAACAACGTCTGCGCTGGATAAAAGGAGGCAGGAAGGCACGTCCGTGGGGCATTTTTATCATGAGTTTTTCCGTGCTTGCCCACCTTTTGATATTGGTGAGCCTTGTTGCCGCATTGGGGAATCCATTGTCTTGGTTGGCCTTAATGCTGCTCATGGTAACCGATGCGTTGGTTATCGCTCCGATCTTAAAAATGTTAAAACTGAGAAAACTTTGGTTGGCTTTTCCTTTGTTCGAGGTATTTTATTTTTGTTATTTGCTGATTTTTAGCGTCCTTTACTTTTTGCCGGTTAAAGTAAGCTGGAAAGGGAGGAAGTTTTAGGAAAAAGGACAAATGACAAATGAAAAATGAAAAAGGAGAAAGGAAAAAAGAAAAAAGGAAAAAGGAAAAATGTATTAAACGAGTGATGGGCTTTAGGCTATTATTGACATGTAGTGGCGCGTCTGTCCCTTGATACGATTCTGCCTTTTGTCTTTGGATGTTCGAAGTAAGGGTGAAGCATTTCCATCAAGACACGGTTGCCGCACCGGTTCCCAGTGCCTAGCTCCCGGTTCCTAATTCCCAATTAATTCATGCCTCTATTTAAATAATCAATAGCGCAACATTCGGATGGAGGCAACTTCATTCTCCGGATTTAGCTCATATTTCAGGATGGGGAATAAGTGATGAACTCAGAAAATTCAGGATATTAGCCCCATTTTAAAATGAACGCATCTTTGCTAAAAATTGGTTGGGAGACAGTGCGGGAATGGGACTTTTAGAATAGTGTTTAACGTTTCGGGTGATAAGATAGTCGGCGTTACATACCTTTGCCGCGGCAACCTGCATGGCATCTTCAAAATCTTTAAAATCCAAATCAAGCGCATAAAGCGCGTCTTTCGTTGTTGTTGGGGCGACTTTAACAAAACTCAGTAATTCCCTGATAAATTGAAGTATACTTGCCGTTTTTGAATCAGCCTCGACAACGTAATAGAAGTTGGAAATACTATGCCAGGCGATGAATGCTTTTATTCGGTTTGCTTCGGCAAGATCCAGAATCGCAGATGAGCTTTCAACAAAATCTTCCCGCCCCAAAGCGACATCGATTAAAACGTCCGTGTCTATTAATACGCTAATCACAGATAACGTTCTTTCAGTTTCTGCATACGGGCGCTGTCTTTTTCGGCAAGCTTAAATTTTCCCTGCCATTTTTGCGAAAAACGTTCCTCGTCTTTTAAAACGGCGCCGGATAGCAAGGCTTCGATGAGTGCGGAAACGGAAATTCCTTTTTTACGGGCATAGCGTTTTGTCTTGGTAATAAGCTCGCCATCCAGAGTAATATTAATTTTTTGTTTCATGGCATTACCTCTAATACGTATTGTTATTTAAATATACGTATTACTTAAGCAAAAGTAAATATGAGAAATTTATTTACGGTGGCGCCAAATTACCCTTTTCCCATTTAACAATTCACCATTAAACCGATTGCCAATTAAAAGTTCCCGGTTCCTAATTCCCAATTAATCCATGTCACTAGCTTAATAATC
>JALWEA010000140.1 GCA_027039465.1 Calditrichia bacterium
ACTCTTAACCTCCTGCCAATTCCCAGTAATATCCCATTTAACCGTTCAATCAATCAACCACTCCACTCTAAACCAAATTCAGCGCAGTAAAATCATCTTCTTAACCACCGAGCGGGTTGGTGTGCTTAGTCTGAAAAAGTAGATTCCGGAAACAACCGGGTTGCCTTTGTTGTTGCGTCCCTGCCAACGGAAACGGTACCGGTTGCCATTGTAAAGCGCCTTTTTGTTCAAAATAGTTCGTACCAATTGTCCGGCGGCATTGTAAATTTTTAAAGTGACCGGCGCATTGCGATCCAGCGTAAAGGCAATGGTCGTGCTTGGATTGAAAGGATTGGGGTAATTGTCAAAAACCTGAAACTTGGTCGGTACATTTTGCTTGGCAATAGATGTATTATTGACCGGCCCGATTTGCACATCGTCGATAATCCAGCCCCAACCGTGTGTGTAAGGATCGGCATGTAAACGAAAACGCAGGTAGACTGTTTGCCCGGCCGAATAATAGTCGTTTAAGGCAATGGAATGTTTAACAAACATGGAATTGTCGGGATCGGTTTTGTTATCATAAGCCGCTTTCCATTGACTGTTGAAGCGGCAATCGTAAGGTGTTGTTAAAATCGTCCAGTTTTCGCCGTCTGCAGAGCCTTCGACCGTAACGTAGTCCCACATTTGTTGATCGGGGTAAAAATGACCTGGTTCACCGGGCTCAACCAGGGCAATGTCTTTGTAACGCATTTGATAGTTTTCCCCTATTATGATTGGAGGGCCTAAAAGAGCCACATAGTCGCGTTGATCATTATAGGGGTGGGGCGTCTGCAATGCAGGGGAAGTAAAGCCCTTGGGCTGATCAATGTACAAATCGCCGATGAAATCACTGGAGCCGCCGTTAAAGCGTTCCTTTAAACTATCAATGGGTTCGTAAATTAATCGATCTACCGCATTGGAAGCCAGAGGCAATCCGTTTTTAAATCCGACAATTTTAATTTCAAGATAGTCGGGCGGTTCCACATCAATAACGGCAAAGGTGTCAACATAAGCTTGCATTGCGCCCAGAGAACGGAGCGTTTCGTCATTCACATCCACATGAACCGAATCATAAGGCGTGAGGGTGCGGAAAAGAATCTTCATTTCCTTTTTGACGGGATGCGGAGGCAAAACCGTTTGCAATTGCGGAGGCAACGGGGGCACAACGAGATCCGGTAATTGATCGTCATGTAAAGACCAAATACCGCGGCCATGCGTTACGGCAATAATTTCTTTGTTTACGATTTTCAAACGCCGAATCGAAACTGCCGGCAAAGCGCCGTCGGCAAATTGCCAGCTTTGGCCGTCATCATAAGAAATGAACAGGCCGATGTCCGTGCCTAACCAGATTTGTGTGGTATCATACGGCATAATTAAAGCGCAGTGTACGGGTATTTCCGGTAAATTATTGGTGATGTCCTGCCAGGTTTTGCCGAAATCGCGGGTGCGGAAGACTTTGCCGTAACCGTAAACACCGAATAACGCCAAAGCCGAAGCGCTGTCGGTGGGATGAGTGACCAAACCGGTCAAAATTCCGTCGGGAGAGTTTTCGGGCCGGGTGACCGTTTGAAAGGTGCGTCCGCCGTCGAAAGAAACATTGATTGTACCGGAAGAAGCGGCAATCCAAACAACGGAAGTGTCCGCTTGGGAAACGGCAATGCGAACCCAACGGCCGTTATTCAGATTGACATCGTACGCATGCCAACTTTGACCGCCGTTGTATGTAATGTAGATTTTATTTTTATCTGAAACCGTCAATAACTTCATGGGATTCAAAGGATCAATTACCAAAGGGGTGTGGAAAATATCGCTTTGCGGCAACCCGTTGTTAATTCCGGAAAAGGTGTTGCCGCCGTCGGTGGATTTGTAAATACGTGAATCGTAAAGCGTTGCGTAAACATTGTACGGATCGTATTTGTCCCAGGCGCAATCGAAGCCGTCACCGCCGACCACCTCCTGCCATGCGCTTTGCTCATCCGGATCGACCGGAGAGAGCGATGTGCCGTTATCCTGACTTCCGCCGATGTATTGCGCCAAAAATGGGTGGCGGTCGCCGTCGTAATACTGCGTGACATTGTAACCGTTATCTTTGCTTTGCCAATGAATACCGCCGTCCGAGGAGTAGAAGATGCCGCCGTCGTTGGCATCGAGCAAGGCAAAGGAGCTGTCTGCCCTTGGAATGGTAGCTAGAAAATGATGATCCGCGTGGACATACGGATAACCGTTGCCGCCCCACCAACTCGTCAATTGAACAATTGTGGTTTGGCTGTTGCGGACTTGTACCTGATACAAATCCAAACCGCCCACAAAAACAATATTCGGATTAAACGGGTGTACGACTAAAGTATTATCGTACCAGCCTTGCGATCCTAACCAATTGGTGGAATTGCCCAAATTCTGCCAAGCATTCCCACCGTCCGTCGATATGTACAATCCTTTTAATTTCCCGTCGGAAGTTGCAACAGCAGCATAAACATAGTTGGTGTCCGTTGGTGACATGGCCAATTCGATACGACGGTGATCCGTAATTTCTTCACTGACTTTTTGCCAAGTTGTTCCCAGATCGGTGGATTTGTAAATGCCCTCGCTTTGCAGGGTTGCCAGTAAAGAGTTAAAGTTTTGCGGATTTGCAATAATTTGCTGCACGCGGCTGGCCTGCAATACTTTAATCCAGGTTTGTCCGCCATCAAAGGTGCGTAAAATACCGTTATTGGTTGCCGCTAAAACCGTGTCGGGATGTTGCGGATGCACAACCAGACGATTAACATAGCGGAAATCGTAATTGTCGATGGTTGCGGGTAATTGTTGCCAATGTTCGCCTCCGTCTTCGGATTTTAAAATACCGTTGCCGACCACAGCATCGTAATTGCCAAAACCTTCACCGGTTCCGGCATAAAGTATATCGGGATTCCCCGGGCACAGTACCAAACTTGCCACACAAAGGGCAGGCATGGCATCCGTTACCGGTCGCCAGTGCTCGCCGGCATCTTCGGTTTTCCAAATGCCGCCGCCAACGGAGCCGATCCACCAAACATTGGGGTCTTGCGGATGCACCACAATGGCTCTTGTGCGACCGCCGATGTTAGAAGGCCCTCGTTCCCGCCAATCATCCTGAGCGAATGCTTTAAGCAAATGCATGGTTTGCCGCGCCTGCTTTAAAGCGTTGAAACGGTAATTGGCCGGATACGAAAAGGGCTTGTTAAATTCAGACCGCAATAGCTTTTCGTACAGAAGAGCTTGATCCGGGCGATCCTGCGCTTCGGCTTTTTCCCGGCTTTCGGTTTCTCCGTAAATCAGGCGGATTTTTTGCGGAATATTATCGCCGTCACTTTCCGAAAAAGGTGAATGAAATTGCCAAATAAGCAAAAGTCCGGTGATTAAAATCCCGGAGATCAAAAAGGGAAGGCGTAGATTTCGTAATTTCATAAGGACTCCAATCTGAAAAAAATGGTAATGGCGGCATTTCGGTTTTGGCGAAACGTTGAAAATTCAATTTAGCGGCCTCGGCCGGTGCATGCAAACGTTTGCTTGCAAATTCTTTGACTGCAATTTAAGCAATGTTTATTTTGTCCCCGTGATTAAAAATACATTTTACCTTCGGAGAGGTATGCCATGCATACGAATTTTAAATTAACGTATGTCGCTCTCTTATTCATAATAGCGTTTTTAATTGTTAAGTACGCTATACCTTTTTGGCGACATTTTCAAATCCGACAGGAATCTAAAAATCTTTATTTACATTTGAATCAAAGTTCGGTTCCCTGGCAGATTTTTGCCCGTTCCACTGAAAATAACCCGATTTATTTGTTCGAAACCGGCAACGGACCGGACACGGTTTTAATCATGGCCGCCTTTCATGGAAATGAGCCGGTGGGGTTTGATTTGGCGGTGCGATTAGCCGATACGTTGTACAAAAATCCTTCGCTTATTCGTAATCATGTAGTGCTGGTTCCTGCGGTCAATCCGGACGGATTGATTAAAGGAACAAGGCAAAATGCGAACGGTGTGGACATTAACCGCAATTTTCCCACGGCCGATTGGTCACCCGTTTACACTAAAAAGAAGTATTTTCCAGGTCGCGAAGCAGGCTCGGAAGTTGAAACACAGGTCGTCATGGCGTTGCTTGATAAATACAAGCCGAAGCGCATCGTTAGCATTCATCAACCTTTGCGCATGAATAATTTTAACGGGCCTGCGCAACGTTTGGCCGAAGTGATGAGTCGGGACAACGGATATCCGGTTAAAGCGGATGTGGGTTATTCAACGACAGGTTCATTTGGCACCTTTGCCGGGGAAGAATTGAAAATTCCAACTGTTACGCTGGAACTGCCGGATGTTGGACCTGATGAAGCCTGGCAACAGAATTTCAAGGCACTGCTGGATGCGATCAATTTAAATGGGAGAGAGTGAAGGGAAACGTTATCCGTAATTCGTGTATTCGTTATGCGTTAAGCGGATTTGGGTTGAATTGTTGAATAGTTAAATGGTTGAATGGGGAAAAAAGGACTGTCATTGATAGGCCGGGAACCATGGCATGCGCCACGGATTATTAAGATGGTGACATGTATTAATTGGAAATTGGGAACTGGGTTGCGCCGTGCAAGCCCATAAGGTGGGGATTTATGGCGTATGATGAAACACCTTTTAACCTAACCTGTTCCGATGAAAGAGCGGAACCCGGCAAGGACTGGTCATCCACCGGA
>JALWEA010000141.1 GCA_027039465.1 Calditrichia bacterium
GTATAATAATCAGGATACCACTTTTATGAAAAAGACTTTTTTTAATCGCGTTCGGGAGATTGCTTCACTCGTTCCTCGTTCGCAATGACAGGCCTTAACAAATAACGATTTTTCCCTTTGAACCATTCAATTATTTAACCAATCAACCATTCAACCTACATCCGAATAACGAATAACGAATATACGAACAACGATTTTTCAATATCCAATATCCAACACGGAATATCCAATGACCAAGTTCCCAGTTCCCAGTTCCCAATCAATTCGCGCAAACCGTTGCTTTTTTTCGTTGTACTTTAATTCGTTTGGAATTATATTATTGCGTCAGTTAATGAATATATTTAAGTGTGCCTTATGTTTCCATTTAAGAAAATTATTGTGCCATTATTACCGGTCGTGCTCGGCCTGTTTGCGGCTTGCAGTGCGCCGCGTAATAATCCGCTGGACGCTAACAATCCGAACCGTAAATTATCGGAAATTCAGGGAAGGGTTTACACATTCGGTTTGCCGCATCAACCGATAGTCGGAGCGCAAATCGAATTTCGATCCGGACAGCGCATTGCCTTTAGCGACGGTGCGGGCAAGTTTGATCTGTCTAATGTTTTTCGTTACAACGGATGGCTGTACTGCTTAAAATCAGGCTATCATCCCGACTCCGTTTACGTGCAATGGGATCATCAAACACACTGGCAAAGCGAAATTTACCTCAATGCCAAACCGCGGGTCGATTCTCTTCTGTTTTACAGCAGCTTGATTAATCGTTACCCGACCATTCAAATTTTGGAGCTTTTTGTTAAAGCGCGCATTTCGGATCGGGACAAAGATATCGACAGCGTGTTGTTTCAATGTCAGTCGCTCAATTTTAGCGATGTCCTGACTTATGACACCTTCGAACGCTTTTACGAACGCGAGCACATTCCCATGCGCCGCTTGAATGTGCAATCGCCGGAAGAAATCATCGGCCATCGGTTTCGTCTTTTGGTTAAGGATGGTTACGGGCATTGCGATACGGTGCAGACCACGGAAATCCGGCGCATTATTCGGGACGAGGTGCAGCTTAAAAGTCCGGCCGGACACGACACGGTTTCAACCACGCCCACTTTGTTTTGGCAGCCCATCACGCCAGGCTACCGCTTCACTTACACGGTGGAAATACGCACCGACGAAGCCGACCCGCAACTGATCTGGCAAAAAAGCGGTTTAAAGCCGGAAACGTCTTCTGTGAAGGTGGGCGCGCCATTGCCCAAAACACCCAACAATCAATACATCTGGGCGGTTTGGGTGATCGATTCCTTTGGCAATCGCGCCCGATCAAAATTCAAATCATTTCAGGTGCAGTAATGGAGCAGATCAAGGAAATACGTTCGATTCGCAAAGAACAGTTCGATGCGCTTTACCGCATCAGCCGTTTGTTGAATGAAGCAACGGTGCAGGAAAATTTGGTGGAAAAGGCGCTGGATTTAGTGGTGGACGCGATCCGCGCCGAGCGCGCGTTGTTCGTGCGCTACCGTCCGGGTGATGAACCGTTTACGATTATTGCGGCCCGTAATATTCAAAAAGAAACCATCAAGGATTTGTCGGCTTTCTCTTCGGGTATTTTGCAGAAGGTCATCGAGCAACAAACGCCTTGTTTGTACCACGATGTGCAAAGCGATCCGCAAATTTCGCAGTTCGAAAGCGTGCGCATTCAAAACATCAAAAGCGTGATCGGTGTGCCGATTTTTAATCAGGGACAAATCTGGGGCGTGATTTTGGCCGACAGCCGTACGCACCGTCAGGAGTTTAACGAAGAAAATTTACGTTTTTTGGAATTTTTCGCCAACATGGTTTCGTTGGCGCTGGAAAAAATCATTTATTTGGAAGATTTGCAAAAGGAAAACGCTGCCCTGCGCCATGAATTGGATTTGTCCGCACCCTTGCCCGAAATCATCGGTGAAAGTCCGGCCATGAAAAAATTTTCCACCTTATTGCGCAAGGTGGCGCAAACCGATGCCACGGTGCTCATTACCGGCGAAAGCGGCACTGGTAAGGAATTGGCGGCCAAAGCCATCCATTTGCTGAGCAAGCGCAGGGACAAAGCCTATTTGGCGCAGTTCTGCGGCAGCATTCCCGATACGCTTTTGGAAAGCGAGCTTTTCGGCTACAAGAAAGGCGCCTTTACCGGTGCGACTGCCGATAAAAAAGGATTGTTCGAGGTGGCCGACGGCGGTACGTTTTTCCTAGACGAAATTGCCGATATTTCGATGGCGCTGCAAGCCAAGCTGCTGCGTGTGATTCAAAACCAGGAAATCATTCCGTTGGGCAGCACCAAAGTCAAAAAAGTAAATGTGCGCATCGTTGCGGCTACCAATAAGGATTTATATCAGTTGGTTAAGGAAGGCAAATTTCGCGAAGACCTGTTTTACCGGCTTAATGTGTTTCCCATCCACATACCGCCTTTGCGCGACCGCCTGGGAGACGTGGCCCTGTTAGCCAATCATTTTGCCAAAACGTTCGGCGGCAAGCAATATCGATTCGATCCGGCGGCACTTAAAAAGTTGGAGCAGTATTCCTGGCCTGGTAATGTGCGTCAGTTGCAAAATGTCATTCAACGCGCCATTATTCTGAGCGAAGATCAACGTATTCTGCCGGAACATATTATTCTGGACGATTGGGAATCGCCGGAACAGTTCGAAGGCACGCTTAAGGATTTTGAGAAATTGCTGTTAAAACGGCGTTTGGCCAAGTACGGCGGGAACCGCACGCTCACAGCACAATCGTTGGGCGTTTCCGTGCGCTGGATTCAGTTGAAGCTAAAGGAAATGGAAGGTGAATCGCAAACCTGAATTGCTTTTTGAGAAGTTTGAGATCGAAACGGTCATCAAAAAGGACGAGTACAGCGCCGTTTATTTGGCCAACCATGTTTTCCTGGGAAAGCGCATTTTCCTTAAAACCCTGAGTACCGGCGGTTTGAGCGACCCGACTTTGTTGCAGCGTTTCAAGCGGGAAGCAAAAATTCTGGCGCGTTTGGATCATCCGCACATCATCAAGGTGCTGGATTTCGGTACCTTCGGCGATCGGTTTTACATTTCGTTTGAATATTTTGAAAGTGAAAATTTACGTCATTGGCTGCAAAAGCGTTCTTTGAAAACGGCCCAAAAGGAATTCCTGCTTGCGCAGTTGGCGCAGGCCCTGCAATTTGCCCATGAACGCGGGGTGGTGCATCGGGATTTGAAACCGGAGAATATTTTAATCAATGCGGATTTGCAGCTTAAAATTGCCGATTTCGGCTTGGCCTTGTGGAACGACGAGAGCAACATCACCGAAGCGACTTCCATTGTGGGCACGCCGGCTTACATGTCGCCCGAGCAGATTCGCGGAGAGAAGCTGTCGCACAAAACCGATTTGTTCAACTTGGGCATCATCGTGTACGAAATGTTTCTCGGTAAAAATCCGTTTTTGGGAAGCGATGCCGGGCAAACGATCAACAATATTTTAAATTTTGACGAGACAGAGTTACGTCACTCCTACGAGCGTCTGCCGGAAAATATCGTACGCATTTTGGACGGATTGCTGCGCAAAAATCCCGACGAGCGTTTTACCTTTGCCAAAGAAATTTTATCCTATTTGCCTTTTAAGGAAGAATTGCCGAGCGCTCCGTTTACGGATCATCGCCGGAGCATTTTCAAGGCCATTGTGCTGATTGCCGTACCGCTGTTTCTGCTTTTGATTTTAGTGAATGTCTTAAAGAGACCGCAAAAAACAGAGCCAGAACCAACGCAGCTTAAGGCGGAGCGGGAGAGCGCCAAAACAATCGAAGAAAAATCGAAGGCACTGAATCCGGCTCCGGGCATTCAAACAAAAAAAACGCAGGCGTCAAACCCGAAAACGAAACCAAAGCAAAAGACGGTCGGGAAAGTTGGCGCGGAGAATGTTGCCAAACCGATTGCAGCTAAAAAGGCGGCCAAAGCGGTTCCGGGCAAGGGGCGCCTGTGGATCGAATGTCTGCCCTGGGCTAACGTTACCATCGATTCGCAGCAAACGGTCACCACGCCTTTGAAATCGCCTTTGGTATTGCAAGAAGGGTGGCATCGGTTAACGTTCAAACATCCGGCCTTTCCGGTGTTCAAAACAAAAATTCGCATCCGACCCGATGCCCAAACGGTGTTCAAGGTTAAATTGGACACTTTGTTCGGTTTTGTCGATTGTCAGGTGTTTCCGTGGGGGAAAATCTATTTGGACGGTCGTTTTATTGACGACAGCCCGTTGAAAAAGCCCATTCCCGCGACGGCCGGTTCGCATACTTTGCGGGTGGAGAACCCTCAATTTCAAACTTATGAAAAACGATTTGTCTTAAAGCGGGGGGACACTCTTAGGGTGAAAGTGAACTTTTTGGAGCAAAAAAAATAACTGGCATTGTTTTTGTAGTGATAAGAAAATGATATGAATTGATTGGTAATTAGGAACGGGGAACTTGGCAGGAAGTTAAAACTTAAGAGTTGAAGGGTTAAGGGAAACGTTATTCGTTATCCGTATATTCGTTAATCGTTAAGGATTGTCATTGCGAGGAACTGAACCACGGCTGGCGCCATGGATTATTAAGATAGTGACATGATTGCAGTTAAAACCCACCCCCGGCCCCTCCCTGCGAAGCGCATGGAGGGGTGCCTAAGTATTTGTGACGGTTTGTTGAGTTGTTGAAATAAGGGGGGGAATGGCCGGATGTCATTG
>JALWEA010000142.1 GCA_027039465.1 Calditrichia bacterium
TAACTCTTGGTGCAGGGGATACGACCTACCTTGCTGCCAAAACCGCAAATGGAACATTGACGGTTTTTGCCACAGGCATTGTTGATTTGAATGTATTTGGTGAGGACGGTAAAAGTATTGCACTTAGCGATGATAACATGCCGCTGGCGACTATTTCCGGGTGTACCGAATTAAGTGAAGGCGGAAAAGTGGATCCTCTTATCAAAATGCGTCTTGCTTACAACATTGGCAATAATAACGTTGTGCTGTTGCAATTTATAAAGGTAGAACAAACGAAATCGAGAATATTTAAATTAAGTTTAAAGTAAAAGATGAAAAAATTCATCCCGGGAAAAAATGTTTTGGAGGGATATATAAATGAAGATTAAATCAACGTCATCTTTGTTTTTGTTTTTAGCTCTGCTCTATATGTTTTCTACAGCGAATGCACAGGTGAAGTTAGCCCAATCCGGTTTCCAGTTTCTAAGCGTGAATCAAAGTGCGCGGGCAACGGCAATGGGAGGCGCTTTCACCACAATGGATGGTTCGCCGAATGTTTTGTTTTACAATCCGGCAGGTACCGCCAGAATGGATAAAACTTACGGTGTCGCCGTCAATTATTTTAATTGGATTGCGGATATCAAGCATATTTCGGCAGCAGTAACTTATTCACCAAACGGTGGCGAATACGGAACGTTTGGATTTAGCGTGCAAAGCGTTGATTACGGAAAATTAGAGGGTACCCAGGTTTGGCCGAATGCGCAAGGATATGTGGAAACGGGTGACTTTTATCCGCGAGCTATTGCGGTCGGAGTTAGTTATGCGCGTGCTCTGACCAACAAATTCGTTGTGGGCGGCCAAATAAAATTGGTTGGTCAAGAAATGGGTTCCAGTGCCTTACCTTCCGGTGTTACTAAAAAGAATGTGGCCAATGCTCTGGCTGTTGATTTCGGCACCATTTATGACACCGGCTTCAGAAGTTTGAAATTCGGAATGTCCGTTCGCAATTTTAGCCAGGAAATTAAATACGAAGAAGAAGGTTTTCAATTACCTTTAACGTTCCAAATCGGAATTTCAATGAATGTGTTGGATTTTATGAAGATCCAATCGAAAATGCATCGGGTCATGTTAAGTATTGATGCGGCACATCCTCGTGCATTTAAAGAATACATTAATTTCGGTACCGAGTATTGGTTCATGAATTCTTTTGCCTTGCGTTTTGGATACATCACGGGTCACCAGGAATATAATTATAGCTTAGGTGTCGGCATTCAAAAATTTGGCTTTAATATCAATTATGCCTTCCAACCGTTTGGCGTGTTTGGTGCAATCAATCAATTTTCAATAGAATTTAAAATGTAATTTATTAGGTTAAAGGAGAATCGTAATGCCAAAGACATTGCTTAAATTTTCACTCCTATTGATAATTTTTACTTTGATTTCCACATCATGTAAAAATGTTCCTGAGAATAAAATTTGGCCAGTCGATACCAGCAATGATAAAGAGCAACCTGTTATAACGAAAGTTTATCCGGACGCTTCTTCCATGGATGAAGATTCCGTAGCATTTGCCGCTGTCGGATACATTTATATCGAAGGACAAAGATTTTCTGCAACTCCGGAAGATAACCGCGTGTTTTTTAACGGCGAAAGAGGAGAGGTTGTTAAGGCAAGCCCAACCAAACTAAAAGTGAAAATTCCGAACGTAGTTGGGGATTCCATAAAAGTACATGTTAGCGTTAAAGGCGCATTGCTCTTTGCCAGATATAAAAACATGGATTATTATTTTCCGTTTCGCGCAAAAAATGTTGTTCGTCCATACAAGGCCATTGATCGTTTTGTAGATGCTTCCGGCTTGGCTGTGGATAAAGATGACAATGTTTATGTTTTGACAACGGAAAAGAAGATACTCAAGCTTACGGATCCCGATAGTACGCTTCCGGAGCAATATGGTACTAGCATTTTTATTGTTACACCATGTATGCGTTTTGGACCGGATGGCAGTTTATATTTAACGCGTGGTACCAAATCTATTTATAAAGTGCCGCCTGGCGGAGGAAAAGCAAAACGCTGGGTTTCCGCTCCTTCCTATGTTTCTTTTTTCGATTTTGACGAAAATCAAAATATGTATGCCGGTGGTAAAGGCGGCGAAATCGATGTGATTCATACGGATAAATCCAAGGCAACGGTTGCTACATATACCGATTATTATATTACCTCCTTGAGAGTATTCCAAGGATATGTTTATATTTCGGCCGAATATCGCGGCGATGATAGTACTCAAATTCAAGAAGGCATTTGGAAGAATAAGATCCTGGATGCTTCGGGTAATTTGGGGCAGAATGAATTAGTCGTAAATTGGACGGAATTAATGGGCAAAGAAGGCCCGAAGATTCTATCTATTACTTTCGATCAGGATGGTGAAATGTACATTGGGCTTGACAGCAAAAACGCCATCTATCTTTTAAACGCAAAAACATATTGGTATTCGGAAGTTCTCGTTCCTCCGGCATCATTGTTAACCTGGGGTAACGGGCGATACTTATTTATAAATAAACATTCCGAAATCCCGGATGAACGGGCCATATTACGTGTCGAAACGAGTAAAAAAGGAGCAATATATTATGGAAGACCAAAAAATTAATTGAGAAAGGAGGTGAAAGGAGAGTTTAACACAAATTGACAAGATGTTTTTAATTGTTTAACCAAATCAATTGGAGGTTTAGTATGAAGAAACTTTTTACCGCAATTATGGTAGTATCATTGTTCGCTACCTTAGCATTTTCCCAGGTGTGGAAATTTGACAGTGACTTTGCTGTAATGCCGCAGGCACACGGCGTTGTGGTTACACCTAATGGAAAAATTTGGACCGTCTCTTATGCACATCATGACACATTGATTACCGGAACCGACACCTTAATTACGCGTCCGATTTATGTTTACAACGAAGATGGTACCTTGGCTGAAACGATCCGTATCATTGGCAATGATACTCTTACAAGCAAATGCCGCGGTTTAACCAAAGATCAAGACGGAAACATTATTTACACGCCTAATAATGAATTATGGAAAATCAATTACAAAACCCATGAATTAATGGGCAAATTTATTCCTGGCATTGATTACATCGGTGAGCCTGGTGTGGATGATGCCGGTTATCTTTATGTTGCCGGTATTTTGGGCGGCCATCCACTGTATATTGTTGATCAAGACATGAACTTGTTCGGGTATGTAACCGATACCTTATACGGAATTCAGCGTGGATGTTTGGCCTCCGGCGATGGTAATAATATCTATGTTGGGAAAATCTATACTAAGCTTAATGGTATCCAACACTTCAAGAGCGTTGATGGCGGCGGCGCAGAGTCCGAAGCTTTTTACGCAGCGGATACATTCGGTACGGTTATCGAATATGCCGGTAACGATACGCTGATCCACAAAATGTGGGGACAGTGCCTGGATTGGGATAACAATGGCTTAATGTGGGTTGGAACCTATTGGAATGTTGACAGCATTTCTTTTACCGGATGGTATGCTTTGGATTCCACGCAGAACTGGGCCGTTGTTGATACGATTGGTCATTTGTTCTGCAAACCTGGTGAAGGCTGGATTGGCTCTCCCGAAGGTGTTGGCGCTTACTATGCTCCTCGCGGTATTGCTTTCAGCGCCGATGGTAAAACCGCTTATACGGCCGACTTTGACGGCGGCTTGATCAAAAAATGGACGAATCCGAATCCTAAAGGTCCTGGTAGTGCGATTATTCCGCTTTCCGAATTGGTCGTTACTTCTATTGACGAAGGTAGCCATAGAACGGTTGTGGTTAATTTTGATTTAAAACAAAACTATCCGAACCCCTTCAACCCGACAACGACCATTCCTTTTGACCTGAAAACCGCTAAACATGTTGTATTGAAAGTATATGACATGAACGGTCGTTTGGTTTCTACTTTGATTGATGCCAAATTAATGCCCGGCCATCATGAATATAAGTTCGACGGTTCCAAATTGGCTTCCGGAACTTATATCTATCAATTATTAGTTGATAAGCAATTGGTCAACAAAAAGATGGTTCTGATAAAATAAAGATTGCATAAAATTTGAACCGACACATGAATTAATTCATGTGTCGGTTTTTTTTTGTTTTTTCATATTCCTTTAAGACAAAAATCCTTTTTGTTCATTAAAAAGAAGAAATGAGAATGATGAAAGCGTTAAAATATGCCTTGGCCATTATACTTTTTTATTCATTAAGTATATATGCTGGTACAACCGGTAAAATTTCCGGTGTTGTTAAAGATAGCGAAACCGGAGAACCGCTTGCAGGGGCAAATGTTGTAGTTGAAGGTACAACTTTGGGAGCTTCTACCGACGTAGACGGATTTTATACGATCATCAATATACCGCCCGGCACTTATACTTTACGCGTTATTTATGTTGGCTATAATGATGCAATAATAAAAAATGTAAAAGTCGATGTCGATTTGACTACGCGTATAAATATAAAGCTCAAAAGTAAAGTGCTTTCCAGTGAAGAAGTGGTTGTGGTAGCCCAGCGCCCTGTTGTGCAAAAAGATATTGCACATAGTCAAATGACATTAAAAACGGCTAATATTCAAGCGTTACCTATTGGAACGGTTACAGAAGCTATCGGGCTACAAGCAGGAATCCAATTATCATCTCTCGGGCCGGTTATTCGAGGTAGCAGCCCTAATCAAGTGGTTTTTATGGTAGACGGGTTTTCTACTAACGACGAACGTTCCAATTATCCGGTGACAACACTTTCTTTGGGAAATATTGTTGAAGTGCAGGTACAAACAGGCGGCTTTAACGCTGAATATGAACAAGCGCGTGCCGGTGTGGTTAATGTTGTTACGGCCGAAGGGAAAAGAGACCATTATTCAGGTTATCTAACGGTCCGGTATCATCCCCCTGCACCAAAACACTTTGGTATTTCGGTATATGATCCCATGTCTTTTTTTAACAGGCCTTATTTGGATCCCGATGTAATGTGGACCGGTACTGAAAACGGCAAATGGGATACTTATACGAAAAATCAATATGTTTCTTTTCAGGGTTGGGAAGAAGTTTCACGCGCAACATTAACCGATGATGATCCCAGCAACGATTTAAGTCCTGAAGAAGCCGTGCGCTTGTTCCGTTGGTATCATCGCAGAGACGGAGAAATTAAGAAACCCGATTATATATTAGACATCGGTTTTGGAGGGCCGGTACCTTTTATTGGTAAAAAATTAGGCAATTTGCGCTTTTATGCCACACATTATCGAAACCAGGAGATGTTTGTTTTTCCCTTGTCAACGGATGCGTATAGGGAAAATAATACGCAAGTGAAAATTAATAGTGATATTTCGGCGTCTATGAATTTGATGATAATGGGCTCTTACGGAGAAGTTTCATCGGTTTCCCCGTATAATTGGACGCCACCAACAGGACGTGTGCTAAGAACAACGGCAGACGTGGCAATGCTTCCGAACAGTTCACCTCCGGGGATGGCAATTCCTTTTATGCCCGGATATTTTAGCCCGACCAATATTTATCGCGGAATGTTAAGTACCAAGTTTACGCACACACTTAGTAAGAATACATTTTATGAAGTTCGTTTACAACATAAATATAGCCAATATAAAACCTATCAAACGCAATTGCGAGACACTACAAAAAAATATGAAATCTTTCCAGGCTATTTTGTAGATGAAGCACCTTATGGCTATTGGGGCTATGCCAAAACAGGCGTAGGCAATGTTCATTTGGGTGGCTGGATGAATTTGGGCCGCGATAAAAGCCGAAATACAACTACTATTTTTCGTTTCGATTTGATGAGCCAGGTTAATAAATGGAATTTGGTAAAGACCGGTTTGTCGTTTACTTATAATGATTATAATATTTATTCATACACGGATAATCCTTCCATGTCCACTTGGCGCCGAACAATGATTTATCACATTTTTCCATATCGTGTGGGATTTTATGCGCAAGATAAGATGGAATTTCAGGGATTTATTGCCAATGTCGGTTTAAGGGTAGATTACATGGATCCGAATTCCAAATATTATGTTTTAGATCCTTACAGTAAATACTACGGTGTTACCTATGGCAATAAATTGGATGAAGTTCCTAAAAAAAGAGCCAAGGCCGATTTGGTATTAAGCCCTCGTTTGGCAATTTCTCATCCGATTACGGCAAACTCAAAACTCTATTTCAATTACGGACATTTTCGTTCGGCTCCGTTATCTTCCTATCGATTCCGTTTACAACGAGAATATAACGGACAAATTACTAATATCGGAAATCCGAATATGGTTCCGGAAAAAACCATTGCCTACGAGGTCGGTTACGAACATAGTCTTTTTAATAAATATTTAATACGTATTGCCGGCTATTATAAGGACATCAGTAAACAACCGGGCTGGATTTATTATGAAGGCTTGAAGAATATCAGTTATTACAAGGCGGCTAACAATAATTATGCGGATATTCGCGGTTTGGAATTTACTCTGACGAAACGCTATGGCAGATGGTTTTCCGGATTTATTAATTATACTTACGATGTAAGAACTTCCGGTTATTTTGGTATTTTGGCTTATTATCAGGATCCCAAATTACAAAGAGAATATCTCAAACAAAATCCGGTTATGATACGTACCCATCCGATGCCCTTTGCCAGAGCAAATTTGGATTTTCATACGCCAAAAGAGTACGGGGTAAAATGGTTTAATTTTTATCCTATGGCCGAATGGCGCTTAAATATTCTCGCAAGTTGGTATACGGGTAGTTATTATACCTATAATCCGCGTCAAAAGCCAGGGGTTTCCGATGATACCCAATGGAGAGATCGATATAATGTTGATCTGAAAATTGGAAAAGTATTGGATATTAAAAAATATAAAATAAATTTTTATGTCGATGTACGTAACCTTTTTAATTTTAAGTATATGAGTCGTGCCGGTTTTTCCGATAATTACGATTGGTTGAATTATCTCGAGTCATTGAATTTTCCGTGGGAAACCGGAGATGAAAAGGGGCACGATCGCATCGGTGATTATCGTCCGCCTGGGGTAAAATACGATCCTTTGGAACCGAATCCGAATAATGATCCGGCCATATCGGCTCGAAATGCGGAACGTAAAAAGAAAAAATCTTATATCGATATGCCTAATTTCAAATCATTGACATTTTTAAATCCGCGTGCAGTTTATTTCGGAATATCAATAAGATTTTAAATGGTAAAAAAAGGTAAATTAAAGAATGGATATTAAAACAATGAAAAAGATTGCCAATATATCGATTTTGCTTTTATTGTTATTCCTCGGTCAGGTTTTTTCACAAGTTGAAGGAACCGAGAAAAAATACATTCGCATCGGTTCTTTGCAAAGTCATTTTACGGCGTATGGTTCGGAAAGAGCCTGGACCGGGCGATATTATGCGGGATTAATCTGGCCGGCTGACTATCAATTGCAAGATAATGCGGTGATTAAACGGACTTGGATGGCCTGTGAAGATTTTACCGATGAAAAGGGACAGCATTGGGACAAATATGGTTTGTATTTTGTTGCTTCGGATGTTGGCCGTACACTTTTCCCTGTTAAATTGGAGGAAACCGGTAAATTCGATAATCCGACGGTTTATGTTGACGGGAATGATTTAACCTCTGTGTACTCCGGTGATGTTGATTATGTTAATCCGGACCAAATTGCGGATCGTATTGTTACCAATGTGGTTAATACCTATATGGGCTTAACCATGACGCGCAGGATTTATGCCTTCAGTCAACAATATCACGACAATTATTTTATTAAAGAATTTATTTTCAAGAATACGGGTAATACCGATTATGACGATGAGATTGAACTCCATCAGGATTTAAAAGGAGTTTACATTAGTTGGGGAACCCGTTATAGTGTCTGCCGGGAGGCGGCAAAATATATTGGCGGCCAGGCCTGGGGTGAACGTGATGTTCCGACAAGGCGTGGGGAGACCTATCCTCAGGAATATATGAAACAAATAAACGAGAGTACGCCAATTAGTGAATTGAATTATTTGCGTTGCGCTTTTGCCTGGGCCGGTCAAAACAAGGCGAATAGTTACGATAATATCGGCGCTCCGGATTTGTTGGGTTATGGTCGGTTAACGGCCATTCAGCATGCCGGTATTGTAACTTTGCATGTGGATAAATCGGTTTCTGATCGCGCGGATGATCCGTATCAGCCGTCAACATTGGGATGGCATGCGGGCGATACCTATCCTGGGCGCGGTACATTAACGGCTGGTACTATGAAAGAGTTATATTATATGCTTCAGGGGCATCCCTACGGTGGAGCAAATAAAGGCGGTACCAATCGCTTTGATGAAACCTATATCCATTCTCTAACCTATCAAAAAGATCCCCATGATATTCACGGAGATGACGGTGGGGCCAATATTTGGTTTGTTTACGGCCCGTTTGATATTCCCTTTGGCGACAGTATTCGTATTGTCGAAGCCGAAGGTATCTCCGGTTTAAGCCGAAAGATGGCAGAAGATATCGGTAGGCGGTGGTTTAAAGCTTATAAGAACAAATCGGATAACGGCCCGTTTGTTTTACCGGACGGAAGTACTACCAATGATAAAGACGTATTTAAAAATTCATGGGTATTTACCGGGAAAGATTCGATTTTGTTAACTTTTAGTCGCGCCAAAAGAAATTTTGATGCCGATTTTGACATTCCTCAGCCGCCATTACCTCCGGAAACTTTTGATGTGAGTTCCGGCGGTGATAAAATTTATTTAAAATGGACGGCAAGTCCTTCGGAAAACGATCCCGATTTTGGCGGTTATCGTATTTTCCGTGCCGTGGGTAAGCCGGATACTTCTTATCAGCAAATTTTTGCCTGCGGAAAAAATACGAATAATCCTGAAATAGTTCATGAATTTGCCGATCGGTCGGCTATTCGAGGTTTTCCGTATTATTACTACATTGTTGCTTTTAATGACGGCTCGAATAATACGGACGGTTATGCCAATCCTACGGGGGAATTACACAGCGGCAGATTTTATACCTGGGCTACGGAACCGGCATATTTAACGCGGCCGGCCGGTAAATCGTTGGATGATATCCGTGTGGTGCCGAATCCTTATAATATTAGTGCAAGAGATTTTAACTATTGGGGTGAGCCGGATAAAATTACCTTTTTGAATGTTCCGGCCTATTGTAAGATTAAAATATACACTGAACGCGGCGATTTGATTAAAACCATTATACATGACGACGGTAGCGGTGACGAATCCTGGAATGCCGTAACATCATCAAGACAAACCATTGTCAGCGGATTGTATATTGCCTATTTTGAAGTTACTCAGGATTATACCGATCCTGAAACCAAACAAGTGTTGTATCATAAAGGTGATAAGATAATTAAAAAATTTGTTGTCATCAGATAAGTTGTGGGAGATTATGAAAAAATTATTAGTATTATTGTTCATTTTGTTGCAGTTCTCATTCGCAAAAAATAATCAGGAATTTCGGGCTGTATGGGTAATTACCTGGGAATATATAAATCCGGACTGGTCTGCCAGTCAAAACAAAGCCAAAATTCGTCAAATTTTAGATAACGTTAAAAAAGCAAATATGAATGCGGTGCTTTGGCAGGTTCGCCAAAGCGGCACTGCTTATTATCCCTCGTCGTATGAACCGTGGGGCTATTACGCCAATTATCACAATAACCCCGGATTCGATCCGCTGGCTTATGCCTTGCAAGAAGCACACAAACGCGGCTTGGAATTACATGCCTGGTTTAATGTGTATCATGTGGCTTCAACCTGGCCGGGAACACCGGCAGCCGAACATCCGGAGTGGATTTGTACCAATGAAGACGGGCAGTTTATGACGGCTCACCGCTGTGTATCTCCCGGATTGGACGAGGTAAGAGCTTACACAATTAAGGTGGCCATGGAAATTGTCCGCAAGTATGATATCGACGGTCTGCATTTGGACTTTGTACGCTGGAACGAATATACCGAAGATGATATGAAAAACGCTCCATCCGTTCTGGACCAAGTCAATGAAATGGATGGCATGATACCGCAAGAAAGAATCAACCAATTGGCTAAAACCAACGGCAGCAAACGGTATATTTATGATGTCAAACATCCTGCTTCCGGCGGCGTGCCGGCAGGCTTCGATACCTGGGGTGATTGGCGGCGTTGGGGCGTTACGGAATTTGTACGCCAATTGCACGATTCCATTCAAGCCGTAAAACCATGGGTGCGCCTGTCGCCGGCGGCATTGGGTAAATACAACTGGAGCGGTTGGAACGGTTATTACGTGGTGTTTCAGGATGCGGCTTTGTGGTTTAACAAAGGCTACATTGATCAGCTTACCCCCATGCACTATCATTGGACGACGGGGAGTGGTTTTTACGGAATGCTAAAGGGCGATTGCCCCGAATGCTGGCAGCAATGGATTACCGAAGGGATTAACGACCATCGGTTGTACACTGTCGGCCCGGGTTCCTACGTTTTGGATGAACACAATGTGTGGAACAATCATAAAGATATTGTCAACAAAAGCAGAAAAGTTTCCTGGGTTGACGGTTTCCAATTTTTTAGTTACGGTACTTGGGCAAAACACGATTATTTTGCTCAGGCGGCGCAAGAGTTTTTTACGCACAAAACCAAGATTCGTCCGATTGATCCCACGATTACTCCGAAACCCCAAAACCCAACGGTTACGCTTGAAAAGTCCGATTCCTTGCATTATACGATCACGGTAAATCCGCAAGTCGGCGGAAGCGATAATTATTGGTTTGTTGTTTATCGTTCGGATGACGCGCAAATCGATACTTCCAAAGATATCATTGTGGCACGCCATTTCGGCAATGCACCTTTCTCGGTCAACGAAACTTTTACCGGATTGCAAGATTTTAACGGACGCTACCGTTATTATGCCACGACCTGCAATCGGTATTGGGTTGAATCGAATGTTTCGGATACGGTTTCGACAGATAAAATACCTTCTTTTGCTCCGACGATCATTGCCACCTATCCTGCAGGAGACGAAAAAATTCCTATTAACAGTTCCATCAGTGTTACTTTCTCGAAAACAATAGATACCAGTACGGTGGCCGGTGCTCTACATTTTAATCCGTCCGTTCAAATCGGTAGCCTGAATTGGGATAAAGCTCTAAAAAAGCTAACCGTTAATTTTGCACGAAATTTACAATTAAATACAACCTATACTTTAAAATTGGATTCCACAATTACGGATATTAACGGAAGACAACTGGATGGAAACGGCGACGGTCACGAAGGCGACAGCTATTATTTTGTTTTCCAAACCTTACCCGAAGATCAGGTGCCTCCGAAATTATTAGGTTCTGTGCCTTCATTTCAAACCATGGAGCGCCAATTCGACACCGAAGGCACGATGTCCGTTTGGTTTGATGAGGAACTGGATGGCCAATTTATTAATGATCAAAGTATTTTCTTGTACAAAGGCAGTAAACCCCTGGATATTAAAGTAATGCATAAAGTGGTAAATGGCGCTTCCATTATCAGTTTGCAACCGGAAGACGAATTATTGCCTTCAACAAAGTACACGGTTGTCCTGGACTCGTCTTTACGCGATACTTCGGGGAACAAACTGCCTGAGTTTAAATTGATTGATTTTTACACATCAAAATGGCATTATGCAAGCGTTACCATGATTGATGATTTTTCTTCGCCCGGTGCCTGGTGGCAACCTTCGGGCAGCGGTTCCACGATCGGGATCGATGGATCGGTAACTAAATGGGGCTATTATACGAATTGGTATTTACCGAATACACGTCCGCACAGGGCTGCATTTTTACGTTACAAATGGAAAGCCGATCCTGCTAACCCTGGTTATTTGATACGTGAATATTTGCCGCCGAATGATGCCAAAAATAAAGTATTTGATACCACATCGGTTGTACAAGTTTACATTTTCGGCGACGGCAGTCATAATAAATTCCGTTTTTGCATCGACGAAATGCATGGCGGAAGTTGGACGGAAACGGAAGTATCGAAATGGATTGTAATTGATTGGAACGGTTGGAAATTGGTGGAATGGAAATTAAGCGATCCGAATTCGGTAGGCAGTTGGATTAGCCCGAATAATAAGTTAAACGGCACCAAATACAGGATCGACAGTTTCCAATTGACTTACAATGAAGATTACGGTGTAAAAAGCGGTACGCTTTATTTCGATGATTTCCGTTTGGCCAAGAAAACGAGCGAACCGGTCGGAATTTCGGGAAATAACCAGCCCGTACCAACCGCATTTGCCCTCGAACAAAATTATCCGAATCCGTTCAATCCGGTTACGACCATTGGTTTCCAAGTTCCTAAAAATAGTCATGTGAAGATTTCGGTTTATAATTTGCTCGGGCAAAAAGTGGCCACATTAGTTGATAAAGTGTACGCACCGGGTAATTACAAAGTACGGTTCAATGCCTCGGATTTAACATCCGGTGTTTATGTTTATGTTCTGCGTGCAGGTAATGTGGTTTTAAGTAAGAAAATGATGCTTATAAAATAAGAACGAGAAAAAATAGTTCAAATAATAAAGGCATCCGTTTTTCGGATGCCTTTTTGATGAATTGTCAATTTTTAGAGAAATAACACCTTAGATATAAATACCCGATTCTGAAAGTTAAAAGAACAAACCATACCGGAGCAAAACAATCAAAACACTTCTTAAAATTATCGGTTTCGTGTTTATTGCCTTTCTGTTAAATCAGTGTGCCTTCCATTTTAAACATCCGCCGAAACGAGAATTCAGAGGCGTATGGATTGCAACGGTTGCCAATATCGATTGGCCGATAAGTTATTCGGATTCTGTGGCAAAGCAAAAAGATGATCTAACTGATCTTTTGGATTCCTTAAGCCATGCTAATATTAACGCGATTATTTTTCAGGTTCGGCCGGAATGTGATGCTTTATACGCGTCGCGGTATGAACCCTGGTCATTTTGGTTAACTGGTCAACAGGGGAAGGCACCATCCCCTTACTATGATCCATTAAAATTTGTGATTAAAGAGGCGCATAAACGTGGCATGGAATTGCATGCCTGGTTTAATCCTTTCAGAGCGGAACGTAAAATAGGGCTTTATCCGTTGGCTCAAAATCATGTTGTCAATCGGCATCCGGAATGGGTTTTAAGTTTTGGCGATACAAGTTCCGGCCTAAGGATATTAAATCCCGGTTTGCCGCAGGTGCGCAAATATATTGTGAATGTGGTCATGGATGTGGTCAATCGATACGACATAGACGGGGTGCATTTTGATGACTATTTCTATCCGTACCCTCCAAATGAAATTTTTAAGAGCAATAAAGATTCGTTAACGTTTATTCATTACAAGCACGGAGATGAATCCGATGCGGATATTAATGATTGGCGGAGGCAAAATATTAATCTATTAATGCATATACTTTACGATAGTATCCAAGCGGTAAAGCCTTGGGTAAAATTTGGGATAAGTCCGTTTGGTATTTATCGACCGGATGTGCCAAAAGGAATTAAAGGCATGGATGCTTATGCAAAAATTTATTGTGATCCGTTGGCATGGTTACGTCAAGGCTCAGTTGACTATCTGGTGCCGCAACTTTATTGGAAGATCGGGGGAGATCAGGATTTTAAAAAGTTATTGGATTGGTGGGCCGAACAGGGTAAAAAGTTTGATCATCATATTTATGCGGGGCATATTTTCGGGCGAACGTTTTTGCCGAATGAATTGGGAAATCAGTTGTTATTAGTACGCGAAAATGCAAATGCCTACGGGGATGTTTATTTTAGCGCCAAACATTTTCAGTTGAATACGCTCGGCTTTTCACAAAGGGCTCAACAGGATTTTTATCGTTTGCCTGCCTTAACGCCGAGTATGGATTGGAAGGATAACGAAATCCCTGACGCACCGGCCAATTTCAGCTTTGTTTCCAAAGATTCCGGCAAAGCCGCACGATTTTTCTGGTATGTAGCATCGAAGGCCCAAAAGGATAGCATCATTCGTTTTGTTATTTACAGTTTTAAAGAAAAACCCCAAAATAGCAAAACGCCCGAACGTTCGGAATTTATTTATACTATCGTCGGTGGTAGCGAATATTTACCAGCGCCATTAAAAGACATGTCAAATAAACCGAAATATTTTGCAGTAACTGCGGTAAATCGCTTGGGGTTGGAAAGCCCTCTGAGTCGGGTTATTTCAATTGAGCCGCCGAAGGCAACATCGTTGATGATGCCGAGGAATGGTTTTGTTGCCTGCGAGGATACGCTTGTTTTGCGGTGGCAATGGCAGCCGAATGCATCGGGTTACCGTTTGCAAGTGGCAGAAGATCCTGATTTTGTAAAAATAAATTTGGAAAAAATAAACTTAAGGGCCACTTCATGCGTATTAACGGGTCTAAAAGGGCCAAAAGAATATTATTGGCGGGTTGCTGCGGAAAATCCGGCCGGCATAAGTAAATATTCGAAAGTATTTAGCTTTAAAAAGCCTGAATGCTTCCAAACCAGGGATGGAAATGAATAGGCGTAAATTTGAGTTTAATTAAATTGGGTCCGAATCAAGGATAAAATATCGGAAAAATTTTAAAAAGGGGTATAAATGAATTCACAGTTTAAAAAAATTATGACAGTTCTGTTAATTACGTTCGGAATGTTGCCAGCTCAAAATGGTTCGCTTTCGGTTGTAAATGTAAAGGCGCTGACCAATCCGCAGCAGGGAGCCTTCTATTTCCCGAAATTCACGCCCGATAATCAAAATATTTTATTCAGCGGGCCGAGATTTTCAGGATTATATAAAATGAATTTAAA
>JALWEA010000143.1 GCA_027039465.1 Calditrichia bacterium
ACGCCCTTGCAAGTCGCACACCTTGAGGTCAATGAATTCGATGTCTTTTCCATCGCTTAACTTCTTGAAATCCGGTAGATTTGTATTCATGCTTTGATTTCCTTTCTTTTTTGATTGGGAACTGGGATTAGGAATTTGGAACTGGGAATTGGGAACTAGTACAGCGTCCGGTTCCCTAGTGATTCTACCGACACTTGTAGGGGCGAAGCAATCTCTTACATCAATCATGGCCGTTGCTGCTTTGGAGGAGATTGCTTCACTCACCCGCTCGCAGGCTCGCGGGATCGTTCGCAATGACAGCCCTACAGCCCTTAACGAATAACGATTTTCCCCTTAACTCTTACACCATTAACTATTAACCATTTACCCATTCAACCAATTAACAATTCAACTCTTTCACGATTAACGAATATACGAATAACGAATAACGTCTCCCCCTTAACCATTTACCATCAGAACCACACCTGATGCCCATTTTCGTAAATAAAAATCCGTTCGTACTTTTTGGAGCCTTCTTTGACCAACCAGAACAAGGCATTTGTCGGTGCATTGGTAAAGACCAGCGCTCCCTGCTTTGGCGCCGTCTTTTTACCCAACGATTTCCATCCGTCATTCCAATAAAACAGTTCGTACGTGGCGCCTTTGTCCAAAAAGCTCTTCTTTTTACTATCCGTCGCCTGGGTCGTCACGCGCTTCATGGTAGAAATCAGAGCTAATGTTTGAGTATGCACCGTATCGGGTTTCAATTCTTTCACCGTACCGTCTTTTTGCAGAATAAAAGCCGGAGCAGCCGGTTTGATTTCCTGAGCCATGTAGTACGAAGGCAGATAGGCCAAATCTTTTCCCATGGCTTTAAAGGTAACGTTTGTGCCTTGAATTTCTCCCCATTGAATGGCTTTCCATTCCCCGGTATTAAACACACTCAGATAGGTATAGTGAATCGTGTCCGGTCGGGGTGCGGTTAAACGTATCGTCACATCCGCCGTTGGCACATACTCTTTGGTCACGTCAATGTAACTTTTGCCCGAAAGCCAGCGCGGAATTTTGCGTTTGTTCCCGACTTTAAAAATCAAATTTTCCTTGTGATATTCGTATGTTTTGCGATACACTTTGGCAATGCGGTTCGGCAGGTGATATTTACCCGGATCGAACAAGCTGCCCATGAAGGGAATGGCTTTACCGCTGGTATCAATCAATGCGTTCCAGGCGTGGTTATTGGCGGCGTCGGCCCAGTAGGGCGTGTAATCACTAGTAACAGCAAGGCCATTGGCGCGCATGGCAAAAATCGCCAAATTGGCCATATCTTCGCAACGCCCCATTTTATTCTTCAACATTTCACTCAGGCCCTGATCGGTCGGATGGCGATAAAAGCGGGAATCGAATTTAAACCACGATTTCAAATCTTCGTTAATCACCGTGGCGATTTTAGTAACGTCTTTACTGCCAGCATAAGCCGAATCGAGCCAGTGATACTTTTTGTAAAAATACGAGCGCCAATCTTCCAAAGGTTCGTTGCTGCCGCGGTACGGCAATACGTAACGGCAAAACTGATCAAACGTCAAAAATTGTGCCCACGGTTTTTCGCGCCAGGCCTTAAAAGCCAAATCGATATTTTTGATGAGAAAATCCGCCTTGACGGCCTGCACGTCTTCGATAAATTCTTTCTTTTTGTAATCCAACTTGCCGCGAATGGCTGCAATGGAATCCCAGGCCGCCACCATGGTTGTGTAATCCGGATAGTTCAGCACGTTGAACTTCACTTCTTTTCCGGCCGTATCCTTGAGTACGTAAACCATGTAACCGTGGCCTGGCATGTTGCCGATCAAATAATAAGCGGCTTTCAGCTTTAGCGAATCCTGCGGTTGGTTGTAATGTTTGAGTACTTTTTCCAATTCCGCACGATTTTTACCGGCCTTTTCAAGCGCCTGCCGTACATTTTCCGGGTAGGGTGAACGCGCGCATTGCCAACTAAGAAGCAGGCTAACCAACATTATCAGCAAAAGTCGTGTTTTCATTGCAACTCCTATGTTTGACATCTTAACGCGCCAATTTACAAAATTTGTCATTGCACTAAAAATTTTAGTCGCGGTTTTTCGAATCGCCCGCCTATTTAATCAACAGAAACTTTTTAATTGCCTGAAAGCGCCCGGCCTTGAGTCGATAAAAATACAGACCCGAGGCCTGGCGGTTCATGTCAACGGCCAAGCGATGCGCGCCCGCCGATAGATTCTTACGATGTACTTCCAGCACTTTTTGGCCCAACACGTTAAAAACCACCAAACGCACATCACTTTTTTCGGGTAAATCGAATTTAATGGTCGTCCGGCTGTTAAAGGGATTGGGATAATTTTGATACAAGCGAAACACTTCCGGCAAGCCGCCCGTGGCTGCAATTGCATTGGGCTTCTTCTCGCCAAAGGTAAAATAACCGAATGAATTCAAGGCATTATTGGTGGTCACGCGTCCGGAGGCATTATCGCCTTCAACCGTTACATCACCCATATCTTCCCATTGTGAACCGCTCCAGCGCGCAACAGTCACCGAACTGACATCGGAAATTTCGCCTTCTTCTTCCCAGTACAAACCGACCTGCGCATCCACCGAACCGCTGGTGCGTTCATAAGACCAATATTCCTGATCGCTGACGCTTTTTAAATCGGAATCGAGGCTGCTTGTGTTGGAGAAGCCCTGATCAAAATATTCGACTTTAAAGGTCACCGATGACGATGAAGCCGGAATGATACGACATCTTCTGAACCGATTCCCCTTTCCTGTGGGAAAAGTAAAAGGATTGGTAGAAGCGCGCTCTTTGGCCATGGGACCGCAAACGAAACTCTGATCGCTGCCGCCCCACCAACCGCCGTCGTTGGCCAAAGTGAATAAGTTATCGTCGCTGGTCATCAAACGGCCGCTGCGCAAAATCAAACCGGTATTACCTCCGCTCAAACGCGCGGCATGGGAGAGCGTTACATCCCCTTGCGACGCAATAATCAGGCCGTCGCTCAAGGAAGCCGGCAAATAGCTGCCGGTAACCTGATCCGTTGTACCGGTAAATTCATAATCGGCGGCGTCGCTAAACGTGCGGTGACCCACCGTAACATTGCCGTTCAATCCGGAAGCGCTGCCGATTTTAATGCGCCCGTTTGAATTCAAATTAAAATAACCGCTGCCGGAAACCACATACGTTCCGCAATCAAGTATGCCGTTCACATCCAACGTTGCCGAACCGATGTTCATATCGGAATTCAAAACCAGCGTGTAGGTATTATTGATTCTGATTTGCTCCGGTGTAAAAGTACCTCCCGTGTAGGTGAACGTTCCTTGATATCCGCCTCCCGAAAGCGGGCCAAAGCGCAAATGACCGGTGCCGTCTCCCGTTGCCTTAATCACGCCACCGCTCTGCTCAAAATTCCCATAGCACACAAAATAAATATTGTTATCACCGCTGGTTAAATTGAGCACGCCGCCGCTAATCTTGATATCTCCTTTAACCGTGACCGTCGGATCGTCGCCTGCGGTGCCGGTAAGACGTACTTCGTAACCGTTGCTGTTTTTCAATTCAAAGTTGCCGTCGATGCGGGTTAGATTGCCGGAAAAATAGACATTGCCGGTTTGGCCGGAACAATCCCAAACGAAGTTACCGAATTCCTGATCGGTGTGATAGGTGTCGGTCATATCGCCGCTGATCGGACCTGAAATTTCAACCGTGGAACTATCGTCCCAGGTAGCCACCAAAATGTATTTATTTGTTCCGGCCAATTGGAAGGTACTTCCGTTGTAAAAATGCGAAGTTGTTGTGCCCGAGCCCGTGTACAAAATCCGCCCGGAGCCTTCTTTACGCAGTGTGCCGTAAACCTTTAAATCCGTACCGCTGCCGTTATTCACTTTAAAATCAACACCATCGGCGACAATCACTTTACCGTTTTCCTTAATCACCACCTGATCAACAGTGACGGTGGAGGTAACGGTAACCGTATGCCCGCTTTCGATATTAATCTGACCGTTGCTGCTGGTCGGCGCGCTGCTTGCCGCCACCCAATTTGAGCCGTCGTAACGTTGCCAAACGGTGGCGTCATTCCAATTGCCGCTTTTTACGGTACGATAGTCACCGGCTTGCACCAGCCGTACGCTGCGCGACTGCGAATAGCTATCCGACCACCAGTAGCCGTCCACATGGGCGCGCACACGGTAATAATAGGTGTACTCGTCATTAACCGTGACCGTGTAAAAGGTATCGGGAATGGAACTGCTTAAAGTCACCCAACTACCGTCGCTGCCTTTCTTTTGCTGAAGCTCGTAGTAATCGGCATTCAAATTTCGACCGACTTTCCAACGAACGGTAAAGGTTGTCGGATTATCTTCATCGATTTCAATCGGTTCGATTTGCGGCTCAGGGAAAATATCAAACACACAACCGGTAACGCTGGTGTAGCCTCCGGCATTAAAGCTGCCTTCCAGATTGTACCAACCGTTGCTCGAACCCAACCAGCCCATATTCAAATGGTAATAACCTGTACCTGAATCGTATCCGTCCACATTGACCGTGTGGCCGTTGCTGTTGTCATCGGCCAAAGCAATAATATCCACGCGACCGTTTTCCATATTGGTACGCATGCGGGAATAAAAACTGCTGTAACCAGCGGGCGTTTCGTAGTGACCGGTGTAACGAAAATAGTTGGCCAAGGCGTAAGGCACATCCGAGGTGCTCGAAGTTGATCCGTCTTCTTCAAAATCCATATTCACACTAACCGCGCAATGGTAAGAAAGCAATCCGGCGGCGTTTTTCTGTTCCACCGTGGTCAACGTAGCGCCGTAATCATCCAGCATGTTCGGCCAATCGTAATTGGTGGCGGAAAAATCGACGCTAATTGTACCGGCGTCATCTTCGGTGTAAGAATGGCTTCCCATGCCGGTTTTGGGCCACTTGTAATAATTGAGCGTTTGGGCCATGGCCGTAGCCACACAGCCCACCGGCCAATAGTTAGGTGTGTAACGATTAAAGACGCGTTCGTATTCGTACAATTCCCGATTCCAGACAGTACCCTGTCCCCAAACCGAAGTGAGATGAGGGCCATAAACCGTTTGCGCTTGAGCGACTTTGGCAAGTTGCAAACGGGTGGAATCGCTTAATTCCCGCCACAGCGCATGGTAGCGTTCCACCGGCGCATGACCTCCATTCACAGCCCGTTTTTGCAAAACAAAATCGTGGCGAATCAATTTCAAAAGCAGATTTTCGTCCGTGTCGCGATTGATAAACGTTCCTTCGGACGAATACGCCCAAACGGGATTTAAACGATCGTCGTTGCCGATTACAATAAAACCTTGCGGCGTTAACGAAAGTACGTAAGCAATCACCGAATCGCTTTGGGCGTTCAGCGTGACGGTTTGCAGCGTATCAACGACCTGATAGCGCGTCCCGTTTTGGAAAACCGCCGAATGTCGGAGCCAGTTCCTTGCGATGATTTGCAATTCTTTTAAAGAAAGGTTCTTTGTAAAACCTATTTGAATAGAGAATAAAATAATGAACAAAACGGAAATTATTTTGAAACGCATTGTAACTCTCCTTTTAAATCAATCTGTAAAGAAGACCTTCCCCCCTGGAGAAAATCTTCTTGGCAGATTGTAATGATCCCAAGAACGCGCATTATTTTGGATAGAACCTAAACCGAGCCATCTATTGTCATCGCCCCGATAAATCAGGACTACTATTGACATTTGGTGGGCTGTCATTCTGATCCCGACGCGTCGGGAGAAGAATCCCTAACATTATTCATGACCGTTGCTGCTTTGGAGGAGATTCTTTGCACCTCTACTTTTGACATGTTGTGGCGCGTCCGTCCCTCGATACAATTCTGCCTTTTATCTTGCGTTGTCCGAAGTAAGGGCGAAGCATTTCCGCCAAGACGCTGCAAAACTAAAAATTTAACGTTGTGCAACCCAAAACATCGATTATTTCTTCATTCGTTAGGGAAATGCTTCGCCCCTACAAGTGTCGGCAGAATCACTCGGGAACCGGACGCGAACAAAGGCAACCGGTTGTCGAGTAGAGACCGCGCCAGCGGGATCGTATCGAGACACGGTTGCCACACCGTCATGTCACTGTCTTAATTGCCGGCCATGGTTCTTGTCCTACTATTGACATGTGGTGGGCTGTCATTATGAATCCCAATTCTAGGGATGAAGAATCCCTTACGTCCGTTACCACTTTGGAGGAGATTGCTTCACTCTCCCGCTCGCAGGCTCGCAGGATTGTTCGCAATGACAGGATTGGGAATCTCATTAACTAACGAGCGAACACCACCGACTACGCAAACAATGATTCGCGATTAACGAATAACGGATATACGAATAACGATTCCCACCATTAAACCATTCAACAATTCAACTCTTAACTCTTTTTCCTAAATCCATGTCACTGTCTTAATAATCCGTGGCGCAGGCCATTGTTTCTGCCGCGCAATGACCCTCTTTTTATATTTGCCAACTAAATCGCCCGGTTTAGGTAAAAGCTATTTTTCAACTTCATTGAATAAAATCCCCCTTGCCGTTCATTGGCGGCAAGAGGGATAAATTTAAGAGCGCTTCGGCTTCTATTTCAGCAGCATCATTTTTTTGGTCAATCGAGTATTTTTAAATTTTACCTGATAGTAATAGATGCCCGACGCCAAATTCATGCCGTTCACCCTCAACAAATGCCGGCCCGCGCTCAAGCGATAGCTGTGTTGCAAGACTTTTTGCCCGAGCACATTGTAAACGATCAACTGAACTTTACCGGCTGCCGGCAATTCCACCGGAATGGCTGTCGTCGGGTTAAACGGATTCGGGTAGTTCTGGTGAATGGCAAAATTTGCAGGCACCGTGGCGCTTTGATTCTCAATGTCGGTCAAAATCTGATTTTGCATCCAGTTCAGTCCGTCGAACATAAAAACATGCAACATGGCGTAATGATTGTTTTCTTTGAATTGACGCGGATTAAAGGTCGAGGTCACCGTCAGAAAATCGGCCGTGTGGTAATAGATCATGTCAGGCGAACCGGCCAGGGCATAATCGTCCGGCCCCATGCGGTAAACGACCGTGGCGCCTTCTACCGGTGTGATGGCATCCACATACCACAAGCCGGAATATTTCCACTTCAACGTATCCAGCGCAAACATGCCTGCCGGAGCGCTTGTTTTATCCAAATAAAGCAAAGGTACGCCTTTACCGCCGTCGTCTTTTTTCGATTGCGCATCGTAGGAGCTGATGCCCAAATAATCGTAAACAAAATCACCGGTTTGGAAAGTATCGGGCGCGCCGCCGTAAACATCGTACAGGAAATCGTTACCGGCCACCCACAATTTTCCGCCATTATTTAAATATTGCTCCAAATCGGTATTGACCGAATCGTGTCCGTTCCAGAAAGCCAGCCGTTTTCCGTCATTGCCCGTAAACCAAAAAACCATGTCGTAATCTTTCAAATGGTCGAAAGTGGGAATTTGTTGCGGATATCCGGAGCCGTCATTGCCACATTCGAATTCATCGTAGCCCAAGTTCAAATGATCCAACACATCACGAATAACATCGGCATGAGAGGTGGAATTGTCGTCGAATACCACCAGAATTGTGCTCTTCTGACGGACAAAAATCAATGAAAACGCCCCGTTTTCCGCAGCAACGTTTAAGGAGTCGTCCAAAGAAGCATTGACATTCCAGGTAAAAGTCACCGTATCTCCGGCGGCGTTAGCTAAGACGTTTTGAAAGTCGTATTCCATTTCCGTGGCGGTCGTGTCGCCCTGCCAAACCACATTGCCGTCCGCATCATAAACCGTTACGGTGTAAAGCGGGTTATGGTACGCCTGGGCCGCCATCCATTGAAAGGTCACACCGGTTTCGTGATTGGGCGTAAAAAAGAAGGGCATATTATCTTCAGGCCATTTCAATTGCGGCGCTTGCGTAATGACATTGTATTCATTAATAATATTAACATGAAACGTATCGCTGTAAGTTGTAGCCTCAAATTGATCACTAGCCTCTACGGTCCAGGTGATTTCCAAACTGTCGGCACCGGAGAGCAGGTTCAATAAAGTCGCATTATTTAAATAAACTTCATCGCCGGAAACATCCGTTTCTTCTTTGAAACCATTATCGCCTTCCGACCAATAAATGAATTTTCGCGTAACCATGCCCCCTTCGGGATCCACCGGCGTTTCCCAGGCGAAACGTAAACTATCGTCCATATTATTAACAATGTAACGGCTTTGATCGCTTGGTTCCGTTAGGTGGAAAGCATTGGGCGGCTGATTGACAATGTGCACGACCGTTACCTTAAAGGTGTCGCTGGCCCAGGTCGTTTCGCCGTCGCCGTCTTTTGCCCGAACACTCCAAAACAGATCCAACGTATCACCCACACCCAAAAAGCCGTAAAGTTCCGAATTCAACAAATCGTAGGAAGTAGCCGTTGTATCTTTTTCGATAAGCGTACTTTCGGAAACGTCTTCGGTGGTGCCCAAATACAAACGATAAGTCACGGGCGTTCCGTCGGGATCCGTACTTTCGCCCCAGCTAAAGTGGATTTTCTCATTGGCATTGCCAATGGCGATCCATTTTTCATTTTTCGGCTCAACAAGCGAAAATTTCGTTGGCGGAAACGTCGGCGCCAACTGAGAATAAAAATAATCCAGCACACTCTTGAAGAAGGTTACGCGATCTTCATTCGGATCAATATAGTAGGCATCAAAATAGGTTCCCAAAGCCTTTGAAGTTCCGTTGTCGTAAAAAATAGCCGTCGGGTAACCGGCCAACGGATATCCGTCACCGCCAAAATCGTAAATAGCCTGCGCCTCGGGACGCGGCGTGCAACCGTCGGCCCACCACAAGCCTGAAACCTTCCAACGGATGGTATCCGGTGCCGTGGCCACGTCTTGACCACTTACCCGAATCAACATCGGTACGCCAACACCGCCGTCATCCCCTTTTGATTGTACATCGTAGCTTTGAACACCGAAATAGTCGTACAAAAAATCACCTGTTTGCAGCGTATCAGGCGGTTTACCGTACATATCATAAATCACGTCATTGCCCATGACCCACATCCAGCCGCCGTTATTCAAATAGCTGACGATTTCCGTATTGACCGTATCCTTACCATCCCAAAAATAGCCGCCTTTTCCGTCATTGGCATTGTACCAAAAAACCAAATTGTATTTGGACATAAGCGCAGCATCCGGCGAACGCGCGCTGTCCTGGGCATTGAACAGGTCATACGAATAACCGGCATCGGTAATAGCCTGCTCAATGGTCGGCAGATGATCGGGACTGGAATAATTGTCATCATCCACCAACAGAATTTTTAGCGTGCCCGAAAAGGCCGTATTGGCCAACAGGAACAGCGCCGTTAGAATTAAAAAGGTCCATCGTTTCTGCATTGCGTTCTCCTTATTTTGGTTAAATTATTTCACCAATAACATCTTACCAACACGCGTTTGTTCTTGATAGGTAAACCGGTACAAATACACTCCGGACGGCCAATTACCCGCGTTTAAGCGGACTTTATTTTCTCCGGCTTTCAAACGTAAAGATTTATTTTGCATTTCCTGACCGGCCGTATTGATTACACTGAACAGTACGTTGCCTGCAGCGGGCATAACAACCGGAATGGTTGTCGTCGGATTAAAGGGATTGGGATAATTGGGTTTTACGAAAAACGTCGAAGGAACGGAAGCTGTAAGATCGTCATCCAATGCGGCGCCCGTCCATGAAACCCAGGTAGGTTCCGCGTCGTCGCCAGGATCCGGCCCGCCTAAACGCGCGCTGTCGTTTTCGCTGGCCGCATTCCATGTCCAATGGTAACCATCCCCCTCATCAAAATGGAGTAGCAAAGCCGTATGCTCATCCGTTGTGTAATTGGCCATGATATCGCTGTGCAACTCGGTGGGATCAATGGCTTCGTTTTTCAAACGCACTTCATCAATGTAACCGCTAAAATAATCCGAACCGTTTCCCAATTGCCCCACATAAAAATTATCGCTACTATGAGCGGAGCGGAGGGTAAAATTAGCGTAATTTTCGGTAGTGACATCGACTCCATTCACATAAAGGCGCAGCGTCCCTGCACTTGAATTATTAATGATTGCAATATGATTCCAGGCATTTAATACGATGGAACGTTTGGCATTAAAATAATGGCTATTCCCGTCATTGTCGTAAGCGGTAAAATACCAATCACAGCTATCCTTGTCCTCGGTAATATGCCAAATGACGGCATTGAACGAATAATAGCGTTGGAAAATGCGATCGTATTTTTGAACGTTTGTGTCCGGATAAACCCAGGCTTCCATGGTGTAGTCCGTAGCGCCGTCCAGCATCTGCAAATACGAATCATTGAAATATTTCAAATAATCGCCCCCGTCAAAGCTCAGGTAATATTGGTTGGTTTGAGCCATTAACAACGAGGCGAAAATCAGCAGGAGCCAAAAACTTAAATGTTTTAACATGGTTCACTCCTTGCCTTTCTTATTTAGTTAATGTATTGAAATTTTCCTCTTCCTTCCCTCTCCCTGCTGACGCAAGAAGGGGAGATTAGAGAGGACATGTCAAAAAAATTCATTTGTACCATTAATTTTGGAATTACTGATATAATCATTCCAAGAATTATGATATCCTCTCTGTCTCCCTTTTTGCATTCAGGCAACCGCAAGATCGAAGACAGAGAGGAAACGGTATTACATTCCAAAAAACTTAACAAAGATCCAAAACGAACCTAACGCAGAATGATCATTTTAACGGTTTGTGAATAATTACCCGCTTTCAGATTCAGTAAGTACATTCCGGAATTCAGCTTTTGCCCCTGCGCATTGGTGCCGTCCCATTTCAAGGAATAATGTCCGGCATCCAAATTATCCGCAAACAGCGTTCTAACTTTTTTACCGTTTAAGTCGTACACGGTTAAAATAACTTTTGAGCTGCCATTATCGGTGGCCGGTACGTCGAATTTTATTTTCGTTTCCGGATTGAACGGATTGGGATAATTCTGATAGAGAGCAAATGCTCTAGGCACCCCGCCGCCGACTTCACTGATCAAATCGGAACCCGAACCGGTGGTTTTTACGGAGATAGGCGGATGTTCGGTACGCGTTCCGTTCAAATTCACATCAACCAATTTATACCAATAGGTTTGGTTGGGTACTACTTGAACATCGGTGTAGGCATAGTGATGTGCCTGTGAAGAATTACCGGCGCCGCGCAAAGCCGGATCGGTTTGGTAGGAAGCGATTTCGTTAAAAGGATCCGTGCCGGTTAAGCTACGCAGAATGACGAAGCCGAGATTCTCCACTTCCGAGGCGGTTTGCCATTGCAGATGCACTGCATGATGGGCGTAAGCGGCAGTAAAGGAAGTTAATTCGACGGGCAGGGAGAGATCATTACCACCGCAGCAAGCATTCCAAGCGACATAATCGCTGGCATCAATATCGTCATCTCCTCTAGTTCCGGTAAGGCCCGTTCCTGAAATATACGAAGGCGGATCGGCTTGATCATCTAGGTGCATTAATAAAACCGTATGGCTGTCGCTGGTATATTCATCGCTTGAGGTTGTCGTTTGCATTTCACTTATGCTTCTGGCAATATCAGAAACCCTAACTTCATCGATGCAAGCATCTATTTGGCATTTGTATGAGCCCCACCATTTTCCACCTATATTTAAAGCTGTTGAACTAGGGGATAAATCCCAATAAATACTGTGATATAGTCCTACAAGATTGCCATTTACATAAAGCCGGCAATCGCTTCCGTCAAAAGTCACAGCAACATGATACCAGGTATTTAGGTTCATGTCTTCGCTTTCATCGTTGGTCTCTATACTGCGCACAACGTTATCATCATCATCCATTTCGGAAAAGCGCACACCATAATCGCCGCTCCCCTTCGGAGCAATAATAGTAAAAGAAAAAACATGTCTCCTATCCATAATACGATCAAACTGTTGATAGGATTTTACACAAATCCAGCATTCAAACGTATAAGCATTGGATACATCAAGATGATTAGATGCGTCATCTTTAACATAAAATGATTCCGTACCATCCAGATCAATTATATACTGGTTTTGCTGGGCGAATCCAAATGTTAAAATAGATAACACAAATATTGTTGTTAAAAATATTTGAAGTAACGATTTCATTTTCAGACCTCCTTTTTTAAGTCAATTCAATGTTGAAAAAAGGCCGGCGCTCTAATAAACAATAGCACCGGCATTTTTTACTTCATCAAGACCAATTTTTGCGTGGCTTCCCTGCCGGCTGCTTTTAAACGGGCAAAGTAAATACCGCTAGGCAAGCTTCCGGCCTGCCAGATACGTTTGTAATTGCCGGGCTTCAGCGTCTCATTCACCACCGTTGCCACTTTTTGTCCCAACGCGTTAAAAATCTCCAATTGCACATGCGCCTGCGAAGGAATCTCAAATTGCAAGGTCGTCTGCGGATTGAACGGATTGGGATAATTCGATTTAAGCGCAAAGGTGTAAGGCCGGTTCGTTTTCCCGTCATCAAGGCTTGTTAAGGTACCCACATAAGGGATGCGTGCGTACATGATGTAATAACCCATGGAAGATTCCGGATTGTACTCCGTCCAAACCACATCGGCGCCGCCTTCGAATACGCCTTCAATCGGTTTGCGCACCTGTTCGCCAATGGTCGGGTTCTTGGTGGAATACCCGTCGGCATTGGCTACCGTTGTTTGACTCAACTGTTGCGGTGCATTCCAGGTTTTGCCTCCGTCGGGTGAAGTGGCGTAGAAAACATTGTAAACCGTTTTGGCTTTGCCGTCAACCGTATCGGTTCCGGTGGCTTGCGTCCAGACCACGTAAAGACCGTAATTCGGATCACAGGCGATATTGGGACGAACAATGGGCACCGAATCCGGCGTGGCGTCGATTTGAATGGGATCCGTCCAATTGGTGCCGTCGAACATCTTGTAATAAACGTGTTTGCCTTTGTCCTGATCGTACACAATATGCACATGACCCTCGGGATCGCTAGCCATAGAGACTTTGCCTTGCCAGATACCGGCATTACCCCAGCTCAACTTTTCAACGCCGGAAACCTGCAAACCGTTATCCGTCACCAAATCCAATTCAGCCACGCCGGTTTTACCGTCATCCGCCCAGGATTGGCAATCGTAGGAAGCAATGCCCAAATAGTCGTACATGAAATCACCCGTCTGAAAGGTATCCGGTGCGGCGCCGTAACGGTCGTAAATCCAATCGCGGCCGATAACCCAAAGTTTTTTTCCTTGCGTATCCATATAGCTTTTCAGATCCGTATTCAGCGTATCGTTAATATTCCAGAAGGCCAGATTCCCTTTGTAATCATCACCCGTAAACCAAATAACCAGCGCGTATTTTTTAAGCAAATCAGCGGAAGGAACCCGTTCCGGCATACCGTCCAAATTTCCGCAGTCAAACACCGTGTACTGCGCAGCAATCTTGTCCAGGGCATCGGTCATGATCTTTTCATTATTGTAAGCGTTGTCGTCGTCAACGAACAAAATGCTATCATCCGGATTGAGGCTGAAGAAATCGACCACATCGGAGACCCATTGATCCTTTGTTTCGGGCGGAACAATGTAATAGGGATTGAACATGCAGGACAGCGCTTCGGAGGTACCGTTGTCGTAATAGATGACCGAGCTTTCACCGGCAAATTTGTAGGATTCCGGTCCCATTTGGTAAACGGAAACGGCCCCGTCTCTTGGGGTGCAGCCGTCCACATAGTGCTGTAAAAAGGCTTCGCCCTCCACAATAGGCGTGATGACCTCGGGACGTTGCCATCCTTGTCCAGGAGTGTACTTGGTAAATAAAATTTCGTAGGAATTGGTCAATTCTTTGGGTTTGTCTTCCCAACCCGCGTACATCACGCCGTTTTTACCGGGAGCTAACGAGACATCCATCCATTCGAAAGGCAGTTCATTGGGTGTCGGAAATTCACGGGTCAAATTATCGGTCGTCCAGGTTTTACCGCCGTCTTCGCTGCGACTGCAATAGATGTTAGCCGGATAATTCAGACCTTTGTCCCACACGGAAAACAAGCCGAACAGTGTGCCGTCATCTGCGATGTCAACGGTACAAACACCGGTATTGGTATTCACATTATCCGCGACTACCGGATCCGTCCAAACGCTGGTGTATTGATCCAAAAAGGTCAATTTGGAAAACATCAAGTCCCGATCACCGCTTTCGTTCTTTTGCTTCCAAACGGCGTAGCACACATTGGAATCCGGATCGGCAACGATGGCCGGTGTACCGGCGGCATTGGAAGGCGAATGGCTCAACTTGGCCACATCCCAACTGCCAAAGATGCTGTTGTAGATCGCGTAATGGATATCCTGACTGCCGTTGGTGTAATTGCTGCCCGGTTCGAAAACCACCACTACGTTACCGGCCGGCGTGCGTGCAATATTGCGCCCCCCGCTGTAACGTGTGGCATTCCAGTAATCGACTTCGCAAACTTTACTCAGGCTTTCCTGAGCCATTAAAAGGCTACCCGAGAAAAGTAAGATTAAAATTGTAACGAGGTATTTCATAAGCGTCCTCCTTTGTTTATAAGCACTTGTTTGGTTTTTCAAAGCTCATCCCGGCCTTTTCTACCCTGGTAGGGAAAAGGCTGAGTTTGATGGTTACTTTTATTTTCTTTCAAAGACCTTTGCTATTAACATATCGTCATTCGAGAATTCCTGTTTGAACCCACCCCCTTTAATTCCCCCTCCCTGCGAGTCGCAGGGAGGGGGTTAGGGGGAGGGTTGTAAACGTACTATTTTACAT
>JALWEA010000144.1 GCA_027039465.1 Calditrichia bacterium
TACGGATTGGTGTATTGGGGTGAACAATATCTCAATTCCGGGCTGACCTCCGTTTTATTTACCGTCATGCCGTTTTACGTGGCCATTTTTTCCATTAAAATGCTGCCTTCGGAAAATATCACGTTGACCAAAATGGTCGGCATTCTCATCGGATTTTTAGGGGTGGTGATTATTTTCAGCGATCAGTTGCAATTGAATGGCAGCAATGCCTTGTACGGTATGATTGCGGTATTGATAAGTCCGGCCTTTTCAGCCTTGGGCACGATTGTGGGCAAAATTGCCAGAGCGCGTTTCCATCCCGTTACGTTGAATACTTTTCCCATGCTCTATGCTTCGCTCACCCTGTTTGCCATTCATTTTTCGGTTGAACCGAACATGCCCGTTCATTACGATTTAAAGGCCTGGCTTTCATTGCTTTATCTCGGCATCTTCGGAACGGCCATTGCCTTTGTCCTTTATTTTTGGTTGTTAAAAACCACTTCCGCCGTTTTAATGTCGCTGATTACTTTTGTAACGCCGCCTCTGGCGCTCTTTTGGGGATGGGTGGTTAAAGACGAGCAAATTACCTTGCAACTCATTGCGGGTATGCTGGTTATTTTTGCGGGGATTTTTATCGTCAGCAAGGCTTCACAAAAAAAGGCGAGCCAAACGGCCCGCCCCGAATAAGTTGATTTCCAAAAGGTCTCTAACCCCATGAACCGCTGCCGGTTTGGTTTCCGTTTTCATCATAAGTAATCCAGGTACCGCTGCCGGCGCCCGTCCAACTGGCTTGGAAAGTTAATACATTATTTTGCCAGATTTTAAGCGTGCCGGACAAATCGGACTTCTGCACGGCTTCCATTTTGGTGCCGCTCATGGTATCGGTGTAGGTAATCGTTTCGGTGCCGTTGGCATCAATATTCCATGTCCACTGAATCGTATCGTTGCCCTCTTCGAAGTCATGAACAATCAACTTGCCGCTCTTTCCGTCGGTACTTTCCCAGGCTTCCAAGTAGACAAATTCGGCAAAGTTATGACCGTAAGAAGTTCCCGTAATGGAAAGTTTCCAGTGGTACTGATCGTTTTCAATGGTAATAACCAGTTTGAAATTAAGTGAATCGGCATTCCAGGTGTAAACCCAGGGCGGCCCGCCCAAGGATTCGGCGTTTCCTGTCATTTTACCCACGCGATTTCTGGGAACCAGACTGTTGGTAAACTGCTGGAACATATTAATCATTTGCACATAGTTATTGACCATCTGAGCATGCGGATCATGGGATTGCTGCATAGCTTGCGGCAAAGTGATCGGTTCTGCGGAAACTTGTTCCGGCGGTTGCTCTAGATTTTCCGTTGGATTGTTCTTTTTGTTGGAACACGAAAAAGCAAACAGGGCTACCAGAATAAGAATCAAAACGGATTTTAAAGATCTCATAGGATCTCTCCTTTATTTGGTTTAACCGTAATTTTAATCAAAATACCATCTTAAAAACAAATTACCGTGACAGGCATCAAAATAGGATTCGGCACGATTACCGTTAACTTAATCCATTAAATTATTTTTGCGCCCGCAGGGTTCCCTGACGCCGGGAATTGTTCCTTTGGATTCACATTTACTACCGCCGGTTTCGGTTTGTTATTTAACGCTAACTGCTTTAAATTCTTTAAAACAACAAGTGTGTTTGCGATGATGCGTCAAATTTTAAAAACCAAAATCAAATATTGTATGCCAAGACGGTTTTTGCCGCTTACGATTTTTGTTTTGTTAACGGTCTTGCGGCTATTGCATGCCTCTTTCGAGCCAGGCAAGTGGCCCGCCGCCTTTTTGGCCAGGGGTAGTTCGGGAATTGCCGTCATGGGGCTGGAAAACGGATTCATCGTGAACCCGGCGCTTTTGGTCGGTCAAAAAAGTAATAACATCAGTTTGTTCTATCGTAATTATTATTCTTTAAGTGATTTAAATGATTTCTCAATTGCCGCTCGTTTTCGTATTTTTAAAATTCCACTAGGCGTATCCTTTAACCAGTTCGGGGATCGGAACTATCATGAACAGACCTTGTCGTTTAATGCGGCTTGGACGTTTGTAAAGAATTTTTCCTTTGGGGCGGATGTTCGTTTATTTCTATTAAATGTTCGGCATTACGGGCAGGCAAGCGCATTTGGCGGTTCGCTCGGCTTGCATTATCGGCTTTCAAAAAAAATAGCGATTGCCGCGATTGCCGGTAATCTGAACGAGCCTCGTTTAAACGGTCGGGGCGGAAATATTCCGGTCTATTTTAGTACAGGCCTTGAAGTGAAGCCCGTCAACAAACTTTCCCTTTCCTTTGATATTTTTAAAGACAACCGTTTTGATTTTGATTTCAGATATGGGTTGGGCTATCAGGTGTTTTCTTCAATAGAGCTGTTATTGGGCTTCCGGCAACAGATTCATGCGTTTACGGCCGGGATTCAAATTCGTAAAATGATGGTTCATTTCGGCTATGCACTGGAAATGCATCCCGATTTGGGGATCAGCAATGCAATTGAGGTGGGCTATGTTTTTTAAACGTGTTTTGCTAACGGTCTTTTTAATGACATTCGGTTTGCAGGCGCAGGTGGGACTTTCCGGTAAAATAAGTCAAAACAGAACCCTGTTAAAACAGATTGAAGCGCAAATCAATGATTTACGGGTAAAGATTACCTCCAGCAAAAAGAAGGAAACTTCCATTCTGCACCAGATCGCTTTAATCGATCACGAAATGGCCTTAATCCAACGGAGCCGCGGTATTTTGCAGCGGGAAGTCCGTCTGTTAAGCGAACAGATTGATTCCGTGCAAACGGCTTTGGAAAATGCAGAAAAACGTTTGCAAATTTTGCGTGATCTTTATGCCCGTCGGGCCGTTTATGCTTACAAATACGGTCACGAATACAATCTGGAACTTTTGTTAACTTCCCGCTCCGTAAATCAGGCGCTGGTGCGTTTGAAGTATCTCCGTGAAATTGCCCGCCACGACGAAACGCTGATGCAGTTGATTGAAAAGAAAAAGCAGCGTATTAAGGCCATTAAAGATCAATTGCAACAGGCCCTGGCTCAAAAAAGCCAAGCCTTAAATGCCATAAAAAAGCAGGAAGCGGTTTATCTGACCCGCAAAAAGGAAAAGCAGCGGCTCTTGCGCAAGGTAAAATGGACACACAAAACATATACCAACCTACTCAACCAAAAGGAGCGCGAGCGCCAACGTTTGCTGAATTTAATTGCATCGTTGGAGAAATCGCGTAAAGCGCGTAAAGTAACGGTGCCGCCCAAAGCCGCGCCGCCAAATTTCAAGTTCATGAATCTGGCGAAGGCGCGCGGTAAGCTGCCGTGGCCGGTCAAAGGCAAAGTGATTACCCATTACGGTAAGCAACGCGACCCCAAGACCAGAACCTACACCAAAAACATTGATATTGAAATCAAAGTTAAAGAAGGAACGCCCGTGCATTGTGTTTTTCCCGGCGTGGTGCGCATGATTACCTATTTGCCCGGTTACGGCAATACGGTTATTGTGGATCACGGGAAGGGCTATTACACGGTTTATTCGCATTTGTCCGAGGTTGATGTAAGTAAAAATTCTTATGTGGACCGCAATCAAATCATCGGCAAAGTGGGAGATTCGGGCTACATCGGGCCGGTAACTTTACGTTTCGGCATTTACGGAGCCAGCCGCACCTACAATCCGGAACGCTGGCTGGAATGAAAGCCGCCAAGCCCCAAAGCGGCCACGATTGAATTCTAAAAAATCCAGTTTAATTCGATGCCGTATTTGGCTCCGTTGTACGATTCATAGCCGTTAAAATAGGTAGGTCCGTAGTCGGGATCCGCAATCACCTGCATGGCCTGCGCCAGCGCATAGCGCATGTCGCGGTAATCGTTACCCGCCAGCACTTTTAATGAAATCTTGGAATTGAAAAAATACTCTAGAGAGAACAAGCTCAAAACCTGCACGTAATCACTCAGCATGTCCTGATAGCCGCCGTGAGCCGCATCATTGTAAATGTAACTCAGGTTGCCTTCGGCCTTTAATTTGGCCGGAATAATGTCCCAACGTCCGGAGGTGTAAATATAAGCATTGGTGTTGGTTTGCCCGTTGGTTAATTTTAACAGGCTCAAAACCGCACCGCCGGATAGGAATAAATGACCGTTGGGGCGTGTGTAAAAATTCAAACTGTTGATCATTTGTTTGGTACCCAAAGCCGAGCCTGCCTGCAAAACGCTATGGTCGTTCAGATTCAGATAAATGCTAGACAACGAGAAGCGGTTTCTGACCGAACCGAAGCTGATTCTGCCCTCGATTCCGCCGTACGTCTTGTCGGTTTTAACCGTGTCCATAATCGTGTTGCTGCGATCATCCCGGTAGCGGAATTTTAAGGAAATTTCAGGAAAATGGGCAAACATGGTGGTTAGGCCCAGCACGCCGATGTGCGTTTTGGTTTCGGGCCTGGTTTCCGAATGGTTCAGATTGTCGTGATATTGTTCGCCTTCAAAGGTCAGCGCCAGTTTGTTGGTGAAATTGTAAGCCGATTTCAGTACAAAGCCGTCGCGGTCGGTTTGCAAATAAGGATAACCCACCGAATAGTAATCGTAGCCCAAGCGTTGTTTGTAACCGATCATCTTAAATTGCTTGTAACGAAAATCCAACCCGACCCGATAGGCATTGTCCCGGACATTTTGCGCGGATAGAGTAT
>JALWEA010000145.1 GCA_027039465.1 Calditrichia bacterium
GAAGCGGAAATCGAATTTAAGCCGCGCCCCGAAGTAATGCGTATTTTGCAGGAATTAACCATCGATTCCGAGGTGCGGGACGTATTGATTCTACGTAAAGAAATTTCCGCCAAAGGCACCTCGCGTACATTTATTAATGACACTCCCGTTCCGCTCAGCCGTTTGAATGAAATCAGCAGTTATCTGATTGATATTCACGGGCAGCATCAACACCAACGCTTATTGCATCCGGAAAATCATTTGGAATATTTGGATGCATTCGGCCGCTTGAATTCACAGGTGCAAGCCTTCAATCAACTCTTGAATCAATATCGCCAAAAATTGAAAGAACGGGACGATCTGCGCACACGTCAACTGAAAAGCACGCAATTGCAGGACATGTACCGTTTTCAGATGGATGAGCTGACCAAGGCCGAGTTGCAACCCGGCGAGTTGGATGAATTGTACAATGAATTAAAACGATTGAATAATGTTGAGTACATTCACCAGTTGGCTTCGGCTATTAATGAGATGCTTTATTTGGGCGAACCCAGCGCCTCCGGTTTAATTGCGAATGCGGAGCATAACCTGCAAAAACTGACCGAGTACGATGGCCAATTTTCCGAATTTACACAAAGCCTGAGTGAAGCCAGAGCCTCCATTGAAGAAATCGGCCGGTTTATTACCGACTACTTGGCCGACTTGGAATTTGATCCGGCTCGTTTGGAGCAAATTCAGGAACGCATCGGCCGGCTGGAATTTCTGTTAAAAAAATATCAGAAAAAAAATGTGGAAGAATTAATCGACTATTTGCAGGAAATCGAAAATTATTCGGCCGATATTGAGCAATTTGAAGAACGCATTCAACAAATCGAACAGGAAATCGAAGCGCTAAAAGACCAATTGCAAAAGCAGGGGAGTTTGCTTTCTCAAAAGCGCAAAGCCGCAGCTAAAACATTTGAGAATCAGATAGCGCAGGTTTTCAAAAAAGTGGGCATGGCTAATGCGCGTTTTCGCATTCATTTCTTTTACAAGGAACTGGCCGACAGCCCGTTTGTGCTGGAAAAGATACCGGTAGAAGCCAATGAACGCGGCTTTGATCAGGTTGTATTCGAACTGGCTTCCAATACAGGCGAAGATTTTAAGCCGTTGCATAGAATCGCTTCCGGCGGAGAAATTTCACGCATTATGTTGGCGCTTAAAACATTGCTTGCTACCGCGGATCAGGTGCCTTCGATGGTTTTTGATGAAATCGATGCCGGTATCTCCGGAAAAATTGCCCAGATTGTCGGATTGCAAATGGCCGAATTAAGTCGTAAACGCCAAATTTTGTGCATTACACATTTGCCGCAAATTGCCGCTTTTGCCCGCACCCACTTTAAAGTCTTAAAAAATACTGAAGATAATCGCACCTTCGTCGATATTAAACAATTGGATGACTCCGGTCGCATTCGTGAAATTGCAACCTTATTAAGCGGAAAAGAAATTGCCGAGCAGACGCTGGAAAATGCGCGTCATTTGATTTCCGAAGCGAATGCCATGTACTGAATGAGAACCGGATGATAAAAAGTTCTTTAAGGTCAAAATTTGCCTTTTGGATATTTGCAATTTTCGCGTTCCGGCCAAAAGATGCGTTCGTAAATACGGTATGGTTGGCGATCCGGATGGGGTAGTGATTGAATCGTTATACCAATTAACCGATATTTTTGCAAATAGTTAAACTTAGTCTTATTTTATTATTAGTAAGCTAATCTTAGGAGATTCACAAATGAGTGTAGGAAATAGGCGATCGGTAAATGTGCTCCTGCACGAGGAAACGAGCAAACGTTATTTCTTTAATCTGTTCAAAAAGAAAAAGAAAAAAATAGAATTGCGTCCTGGCGCCATGCCGCCCGAAAAAGTGCGTGAAATCGTCAAGCAAATCGGTAAGGGGAAAAAGGTAAATATTCAACGCGTTGAATATGACGGTACGCCGGAAGAAAAACCGGTAACCGTTAAAATTGTCGATATTACGGATGAGTATTTTACCGGTAATGTGATCAATGTCGAGCGCTCCATAAAACAGGAATTGGACGATCGTATTGTTTTTACCAAAGGTGGCGGCGGCACAATTGATTTCTATTATGATGACGGCGATATTATGAGCATTGAAGAAGATGTGGACGAGCAAATTATCCAACAACGTAATATCGAAGAATTGTTGGAAATTCTTGATGCGCTTGAAATTAATGAAGAGATTTTAATTAGTTATTATGACGAAGAAAAAGGCGGGGTGATTAATGGGCGCGGAAAATTGGTTGAAAAGGATTTAAACGCCAAAGATTTCACCGTTGAGTTTTCCGTTATTAATGATATTGAATTGGACAAACCGAAGACAATTAAATTGAATTTAGAGAAAGATATCGTGCTGGATATTGAGGTCGTTCTTTGAAACGCCTGCAGATTTGTATTTCTTCTTTTTAACTTGCGATAAATAATTTTGCTGATTACGGTTCTGTGATTTTTTAGCTCATTCTTACTTGATTTTACGCTTACCTCCCTAAAAAATAATGAATATATTTTGGTTTTTATATGCGTCTATGCGTATATTTCTCCCTTTGATAAAAAAATGTATCAAAGATGGAAATAAGTTATCAAAAAAATTGTTATATTAGTTAAACAAAAAATAAATCATACAGTAGGAGTTTGATATGGCTGTTACAAAAGAAGAGCTTGTGGAAGTTCTGCGCAAAGTAAGTTATCCGGGCTATAGCAGAGATATTGTTTCTTTCGGGTTGGTTCAAAAAATAGATATTACGGATCAAGCCATTCGCATTCACATTGTTGTCAAAGGGAAAGACGGCAGTGTGTTGCAACAAATTAAACAGGATGTTGAAAAAGTATTGCAGGAAACCTACCCTCAGTATCAGCATGAAGTGGTTACCGAGGCTCAGGAACCTCCAAAGTTCAGTACGACCACACAGGAAAAACCCGAACAGTTTTTACCGAATATTAAGTACAAAGTTGCAGTTGCCAGCGGCAAAGGCGGCGTAGGTAAATCTACGGTTGCGGTTAACCTGGCGGTTGCTATGGCCAAGTTGGGCTATCGGGTCGGTTTATTGGATGCGGATATTTACGGGCCTAGTATTCCGTTGATGCTTGGTGTTCAGGAACGACCGTTGTATGACGGTAAGAAAATTCACACCATTGAAAAATACGGCGTGCAGTTGATGTCGTTGGGTTTTTTGGTTGACAATTCGGAAGCCGTTATTTGGCGCGGTGCTTTAGTGCATCGTGCTTTGCAGCAACTCATGAATGACGTGGCCTGGCCCGATTTGGATATCATTTTGTTCGATATGCCTCCGGGAACCGGTGATGCGCAGTTGACCATTTCGCAGTCCGTCTCTTTGGATGGTGCGGTTATCGTTTCAACACCGCAGGATGTGGCCTTGATTGATGCCATTAAGGGTGTGCAAATGTTCCGCAAGGTCAATGTTCCGGTTATGGGTATTATTGAGAATATGAGCTACTTTGTTTGCCCGCACTGTGGCAAACGCACGGATATCTTCTCTCACGGCGGCGTAGCCAAGGCTTGCCAGCAATACAATACCGATCTGTTGGGTGAAATCCCGTTGAACCCAAGTATCGTGGAAGGCGGCGACCATGGCGTACCGGTTGTGGTAGATAAACCCGATAGCCCTGAAAGCAAAGCATTTTTGGAAGTTGCCAAGCGTATTTACGAAAAAGTATCTAAATAACCTCAATATTGGGAAATATTCCCTGCAATAAATTTGCTTATGTGGGAATATTTCCCTTTTTATTTTTTCCTCCCATTGACCCTTTTAATCCCCAACTATATAAGGTTTAAAGACTTACGGCCGATACATTCGTTTAAAATATTTTTGGCACCATTTTTGTATTTATTAATGCAACCGATAAGGAAATGGGGGGCATTTAATCATGCGTATTAAAATTACGTTTAAAAATCCGAAACGGAAGACTTACCTACCAATCAACACTAATTATTATCTCGTAAAATTAATCAAACAATTAACCTTCGAATATCAGCGCTATTTATCTTCATTATTACCGCCGGATCAAACTTCGAAGAGTTTTGATTTGTACACATTTTCTCAATTAATTATTCCGGAGCGAAAAATCGAAAATTTTATGATAGGCATTCTGTCCCGCGAGTTCTATTGGTACGTTGCCTCCCCCTATTATCAATTTTTAGGAATTTTGGCTAAAGAATTACGCAAACATAAACGATTTAAAATATATGATGCTTATTTTGAAGTGGAAGGCGTAAGGTTTGTTCCGGAACCGGAATTTAAAGACAACGAAGCACAGTTTACCTGTTTGTCTCCTGTGACGGTTTTAAAAGATAACAATGGCAAGAAGCCCAGGTCGGATTTTAAAAAGTATGCATTGCCGGATAATAATGAATTTTACGCAATGCTGGAAAAAGATATTCGTGACAAATATCGGGTCATTCATAAAAAGACGATTGACCATCTGGAATTTGACCTGGAGTTTGATAAAGAATACATCCGCCGACGGAACAATCGAATTACCAAAGTCATTACTTTGGAAAAGGAGAGTGATCGGCAGGAACAAGTACGTTGTGTGTTAGCGCCGTTTAAAATTAAAGCCGAACCCGAAGTATTAAAGGTTATTTATGATGCGGGCATCGGCCAATTGAATGCATTGGGTTT
>JALWEA010000146.1 GCA_027039465.1 Calditrichia bacterium
TGAGAAAGCCAAGTAAAATTTGGGCGTAAGGCTGCAAATTTGGAACTGGGAATTGGGAACTAGGAACTGGTTACTTGGAACTTGGACATTCCGTGTTGGATATTGGAAATTGAAAAACCGTTATCCGTTATTCGTTAATCGTTAATCGAATAAGAGTTGAATAGTTAAATTGTTGATTGGTTAAATGGGGGAAATCGTTATTCGTGTATTCGTATATTCGTTAACCGTAAATCATTGTTTGTACAGCCGGGGGTGTGCACCCGTTGTTTGATGGGATTCCCCAGCCTGTCATTCCGAGTCACGCTCCTGCGTGAAGAGGAATCTCCTTCAAAGTGGCAACGGATGCAAGGAAATTTTTCATGCCGCCACAATTACTTAGCATTTGGCCACAATCCTGCGTGCCGGTGGGCGAACAATCACTTCAATTCAACAATTCACCAAATACTCACTCTTAAAGTGGCACCCTTCCATGCGTTAGCAGGGAAGGGAGGGGATGGGTCGCATAACGGAATTCGCAAACGCCCACAATCTAACGAACAAGGGATTCCTCGTCGTTTCACTCCTCGGAATGACAATCCATTTGCTAACAAAATGGATCGAAAATTTTTTTCCGCCCTTTAGGGCATTATTTAAGATTAAAATTTACTTTTAACCCTATTTACAAAAGTCCTTAGCCAATTACAGATATTTACTCTTTTTCAAGAATCCGATCAATTAAAAACGCGTAATCAAAAGCCACTTCTTTTAAATAATCATATCGTCCCGAGGCGCCGCTATGCCCCGCCCCCATGTTGGTTTTCAGTAGCAACAGATGATTATCCGTTTTTAAAGCCCGCAATTTGGCCACCCACTTGGCCGGTTCCCAATAGCTTACGCGCGGATCGTTAAGTCCGGCAGTGACCAGCATATTGGGATATTCTTTGGGCTGAACATTGTCGTACGGTGAATACGATTTAATGTACCAGTAATATTTTTCAATGTGCGGATTTCCCCACTCATCATATTCAATAACCGTTAACGGCAAAGTAGGATCCAACATGGTATTCAACACATCCACAAACGGCACATGGGCAATTACGGCTTTAAACAGATCGGGACGCATATTGGTAACCGCTCCCATAAGCAAACCTCCGGCGCTGCCGCCCATGATGGCCAGATGTTCGGGATCGGTGTATTTTTGCCCGATCAAATATTCGGCGCAGGCAATAAAGTCGGTAAAGGTATTTTTCTTTTTCAATAATTTGCCGTCTTCGTACCATTGACGCCCCAAAGCACCTCCGCCGCGAACATGCGCAATGGCATAAATAAAACCTCGGTCAATCAAACTGAAACGATTGGAAGAAAAATAGGGATCAATGGTTATTCCGTAAGCACCGTAACCATACAAAAGCGTGGGATTGCTGCCGTTCTTTTTTAATCCTTTGCGAAATACTACGGAAATGGGAATGGCCGTGCCGTCCTTTGCTTTGGCCCAAAGACGTTCCATGGTGTAATTAGCCGGATCGTAACCGCCAAGTACCTCCTGCCTTTTCTTCAATTCACGTGTCTTTAAACGCATGTTGTAATCATACACCGAAGAAGGTGTAATTAAAGATTGGTAGTTAAAGCGCAATTCGTCGGTTGCATATTCTTTGTTGCCGGTAAAGGAAACCGTGAACACGGGCTCTTTAAAATCGATATCATAAGCAGGCGTTCCGTTTTGGGGCAAAATACGAATTTTCTTTTGCCCGTTGTCCCGCTCCAAAACAGCGATGAAATCTTTGAACGGTTCGATGCTTTCCAACATTACTTTTTCATTAGCAGGAATGACCGTTTGCCAGCTTTCCGTCCCGATTTTATTAACCGGCGTGCGCATCAATTTAAAATTAATGGCATTATCATTGGTACGGATGTAAAAATAATCGCCCTGATGATTTAAATAGTATTCGACCTTGTACGTGCGAGGCCGGAAAATTTTAAATGCCCCCTGCGGACGATTCGCCGGAAGAAAACGTTCTTCGCTGGTGACCTGACTGCTTAAATCCATGAAAATAAACTGTCCGCTTTTACTGCGCCGCACCGAAATAAAAAACTTTTCGTCCTTTTCATGATGCATCAAAACGTCTTTGGACGGGTCTTCGCCCAAACGGTGGCGGTAAAGTTTAAACGGACGTTTGGCGGCGTCTAACACCGTGTAAAAGAAAGTGCGATTGTCGTTAGCCCAGGCTAATGAATAATATGTGTTGGGAATTTTTTCGGGAAAAACTTTTCCGGTCTGCAAATCTTTGATTTGAATGGTGTATGTTTCAGAGCCGGTGGTATCGGTTGAATAAGCCAAATAACGATGGTCGGGACTCACTTCAAATACGCCGAGACTAAAAAACTTATGCCCTTTGGCTAGGGCGTTTTCATCCAACAGCACTTCTTCCTCGGCTTTCAAACTTCCCTTTTTCCGACAATAAATGGGATACTGTTTCCCTTTTTCCGTGCGGGTGTAATAGAAATACGGCCCGTATTTTACCGGAACCGATAGGTCGGTTTGCTTTATTCGGCTAAGCATTTCGTTGTAAAGTGTCTCTTGAAGTTTTTTCGTATGTTTGGTCATGGCCTCCGTATAGGCATTCTCATCCTTTAAATATTGAATGACCTTCGGATTATCCCGATCGCGCAGCCAGTGATAATTATCCGTACGGATATCGTTGAACAAGGTATCGCGATGCGGAATTCTTTCGGCGACCGGCGGTTTTACCGCATTATTTGAGTTACAATCCATCATGATACTTCCCGTAATAAAAATCAAACCGATAACAAAATAGCGCATTTTCATTCTCCTACGCTTAAAAGCAACGCTCAAAGTTACTCCAAAATCGGTTCCGAAACCAAACAAAATTAGAACGGAAATAAATCCGTTCGGGATAATTATTCGCCTGTTTTTCTACCCTGCCCAAAAGACGATTTAATCTGCAAATCCGGCAAAATATTTCAATTATTAGGCTTATCATTTGACAACTCCTACCCCAACGTGTAAATTTGCCAAATTTAATTTTTAGGAAGATTTTTTACGCGATTTGCGTTAAATTGGCAGTACCGATAAATAAACAGGAAATAAGTCATTTGCCAACAATTGCATTACATACATTAGGTTGTCGCTTGAATCAGGCGGAGACCGCCATTATCGCTCAATCATTTAAAGATCGTGGTTTTGAAATCGTGCCTTTTGGAGCTAAGGCTGATATTACGGTGATTAACACCTGCACGGTTACCGAACAGGCCGATTCCAAATGTCGGCAAGCGGTGCGCCAAAGCTTGCGCAAAAACCCGGAATCTTTTGTTGCGGTCATCGGTTGCTATGCCCAGGTTTCGGTGGAGGCCATCCGCCAAATCAAGGGCGTGGATTTAATTATGGGCAACGAGGACAAACTTCGATTGATCGACCATATCGATGGTTTGCAGAAAAAAACCGAGCCGCTGATAATTCATTCACCCAAGATTTCCCGCAAGCCGTTTACCATTGAATCGCCCGGCTTGTACGATACGCACACTCGGGCTAATTTAAAGATTCAGGACGGATGCAACTTTGTGTGCTCGTTCTGTATTATTGCCAAAGCACGGGGGCCGGCACGCAGTCGGGAATTTGACGATTTGATGCGCGAAGCACGTATTTTGGCGGAACAGGGATTTAAAGAAATCGTTTTAACCGGCGTAAATATCGGAACCTACCAATTCGGTGATAAAAATTTTTTGGATGTTTTACAAGGTTTGGAAAGCATTCCAGGGCTTGAGCGCATTCGCATCAGCTCCATCGAACCGACAACCGTCAACGAAGCGTTAATCGATTACATGGCCGATTCACCAAAGGTTTGTCCTTACCTGCACATCCCTTTGCAAAGCGCCGATGATCCGATTCTGGAATCCATGCGTCGCAAGCACACTTTTGCCCAATTTGAGCATATTGTTACCTACGCCAAAAAACGCATCCGGGATATCGGTATCGGAACGGACATCATGGTCGGCTACCCTGGCGAGGACGAAATGTCTTTCCAAACCACAAAGAAACGGGTCGCCGATTTACCGTTGGATTATTTCCACGTATTCACCTATTCCGATCGCAAAGGGACCACTGCTTTTAAATTAAAGCCCAAGGTTCCTTACCAGGTAAAAAAAGAACGCACGCGAACCATGATCGAAATGGGTGAACGCAAGAAAACGGTCTTTTACAAAGCGCATTTAGGCCAAACGGTCGATGTTTTATTCGAACAAAATTTCAACGGATTTTGGGAAGGCTTCACGCCTAATTACATGCGGGTACGTGTACCTTCCGAAAAAAATTTAAAAAATCAAATTCTGTCGGTTAAATTAACCGATGTGGTCGGAGATAAACTGCAAGGAGAGCTCATTTGAAGCGCGTTTACATAGAAACTTACGGTTGCCAGATGAATGAATACGATACGGAGATCGTCAAAACGATTCTCAAACGGCACGACTACGAATTCACGGATCAACCGGAAAAGGCGGAGGTTTTATTTTTGAACACATGCTCGGTGCGGGAAAATGCGCACCAAAAAGTCACCCAACGCATTCACACCTTTAATCGCTTGCGCGGTAAGAATAAAAACGTGGTCATCGGGGTTTTGGGTTGCATGGCCGAAAATTTGCGTTCGGATTTGCTGGATGATAAGCTGGGAGTGGATT
>JALWEA010000147.1 GCA_027039465.1 Calditrichia bacterium
ACATTCTGCGGTGCACCGGAAATGTCCATGGTTAAGGTAATATTACCACTTTGATTTTCAACAATTGGTTGGGTCGGGTTGTCATTCAACTTGGTGCAGTAATTTAAAAAAAGAACAGCAATGCCAAGTAAAAATAATTTCTTAATCATCATACCCTCCTAAAGTTTAACCCATTTAATTCAGTCTTATTTTGATTTTTTTCAAAAATAAAAAGTGCTTTACATTTTCGAGAAATTGATAAAATGGTTTAGTGTACAAAAATACTTTCATAAGAATTTTGAACAAATAATAATGATGTAATTCACGCTTAAAGTATATGAACGCAAATCGGGCTTTCGAGCGCATTACGAAAGGCCAACGGCCTGAAACATGAACCGTTAGAATGTCGGTTATTCGCATCATGAATTTAACCTCAAATAAGTAGGCACCAATAATTTAATAAAAATTTTACCGAATACAAGGGAAATTTTAACCTACTTTTCGATTTCTTTAAATACATTGCAAGAATTGTGCCTGCGATTAAAGGCTGATTTAAGTCAATTAGATGTATTCAGAATACGAAATGATTTCGGATTAAGCGAAAAATATGCGTAGTAATTTTTGGGAAGTTAGCAAAACAATTGCCAGTAATGTTCGATTTTCCTAAATTCGTCTTTCATTAAACCATTAAAAATACGGAGATGATACAATGTCTTATAAAAATGAAATAACCGTTCCTTTATTGGATTTAAAAGCTCAATACCAAACCATTCGCGAAGAAATTGAACCTGTCGTAAAAGAAGTCATTGAATCGCAATATTTTATTTTGGGGCCAAAGGTTAAAGAATTCGAAGAAAATGTGGCGAATTATTGTCGAGTGCCTTATGCTCTTGGCGTTTCTTCGGGGACCGACGCTTTATTGATCGCCCTGATGGCTTTGAATATTCGTCCCGGTGATGAAGTCATTACCACTACCTATTCTTTTTTTGCTACGGCCGGTTCCATTGCCCGTCTGCATGCCAAGCCGGTATTCGTGGATATCGATCCCGAAACGTATAATATCGATCCGGCTAAAATCGAAGAAAAGATTACCGAAAAGACCAAAGCCATTATTGCCGTGCATCTTTACGGGCAAATGGCGGATATGGATCCTATCATGAAAATTGCCGAGCGGCATGGATTGTACGTCATTGAAGATGCGGCGCAGGCCATTGGCAGTGAATATAAGGACGGCCGCCGTGCCGGTAGTATTGGGCACATCGGTTGCTTTTCATTTTTCCCGAGTAAAAATTTGGGCGGCTTTGGCGACGGCGGTTTGGTTACGACAAAGGACGAAGAGTTGTTTACAAAGTTAACATATTTGCGTAACCATGGTGCACACCCTAAATATTATCATAAAATGATCGGCGGTAATTTCCGTTTGGATGCATTGCAGGCGGCTGTATTAAATGTGAAATTACGCCATTTGGATGATTGGACGGCGGGACGTCAGTCTAATGCCGATTTTTACGATCACGGTATTAAAGAACGCGGTTTGGATAAATGGATTACTCCTCCGGTACGTAGAGAGGGGTATCGTCATATTTTCAATCAATATATTATTCGTGCCCAAAATCGGGATGAATTATTAAAATACCTGAAAGCACATAATGTGGGTTGTGAGATCTATTATCCCGTTACATTTAATAATCAGGAATGTTTCCGGTATTTGGGATATAAAAAAGGCGATTTCCCGAAAGCGGAAAAAGCGGCCGCAGAAACTTTGGCCATTCCAATTTATCCGGAGCTGAGCTACGAGCAAAAAAATTATGTATTGGACACGATTTTGGATTTTTATCAAAAATAATTGATAAGGGTTGCGGGAATAAATAAGTGTGGATATCATGGGGCGGGCGGGTTGGAACTATTTGTTCATAGCCGATAATCGAAAGCTGTGCAAGGAATGTCAGGCGATGAATTTTCAGACATGGCTCAAGTTGTATTTACGGATTCCAATTTTTGCAGAATATCTCGGAGTTGGATTAAGGTGTAAGGCTTCTCCAAAAAGCCGAAAACATTCAAATGTTTAAACCCCTCTTTATTTTCCACATCGGATATGCCGGTTGAAAGCACGATCGGGACGTGGTCGTCGATTTTTTGCATTTGTTCAAAGCATTCCTTGCCATTCATATCCGGCATAAGCAGATCCACAATGACCAAATGCAATTCATGGTGTTTTTCCGAGAAGATTTTTATTCCCTGATTACCGGATTCTGCCATCCAGACCTTATGGCCGAGATAGGTAAGAATTTCACCGGCGATTTCCAAAATCATGGGTTCGTCATCGATGATTAAAATATTGAATGTTTGATTATCGCCTTCCACCGTCTTCTCCGTAATATTACAATGATTAACGCATAATTATGATTAAACGGAAGTCATTGCAGTTCAATGCGCCCGACCAAGTTATGTAAAATGATTATTTAATTGAGTTCGGAATGTTTGTCAAAAAACTTTAGAGGTTTGAAAATAAAAAGAGCGGGCAATGCCCGCTCGTATCATGCTTTGATATGTTCTTCCAAAAAGGCTTTGATTTCGTGTTTTGCAATGCGCTCCTGTTCCATTGTGTCGCGATAGCGAACCGTAACCGTGTCGTCTTCGAGTGTCTGAGAATCCACCGTAAAACAGAAGGGTGTACCGGCCTCATCCATACGACGGTAACGGCGTCCCACGGATCCGCTTTCATCGTAAAAGACGCGGAAATCGCCTCGTAAATTGCTAATAATTTCTTTGGCGATTTCAGGCATGCCGTCGCGTTTAACAAGCGGAAAAACGGCCGCTTTAATGGGCGCAATGGCCGGTGAAAGTTTTAAAACCACGCGCTCTTCTTCTTCGGTATAGGCATCCACCAGGCAGGTAAGCAATGTGCGATCGCAGCCAACGGAAGTCTCGATGACATAGGGGATAAAGCGTTCTTTGGTTTGGTCATCGAAATAGCGCAAATCTTTGCCGGAATATTCCATGTGCCGTTTAAGATCAAAGTCTGTCCGGTTGTGAATTCCCTCCACTTCGTTCCAGCCAAAGGGAAATTCGTATTCAATGTCAAAGGCCGCTTTTGCGTAGTGCGCCAATTCATCTTTCTCGTGTTGATGGAAACGTAATTTATCGGGATTTAATCCCAGACGATTATACCATTTGCGACGCGTTTCTTTCCAATATTCGAACCATTTTTCATCTTCGCCCGGACGGACAAAAAACTGCATTTCCATTTGTTCGAATTCACGCGTCCTGAAAATGAAATTTCCCGGGGTGATTTCATTGCGAAAGGCTTTTCCGATTTGGGCAATACCAAAGGGCAGTTTACGGCGGGCGGCTTCCCTTACATTGTGAAAGTTAACGTAAATTCCCTGTGCCGTTTCCGGACGCAGATAGACCACATTAGCGGAATCTTCCACCGGGCCCATGAAGGTTTTGAACATTAAATTGAATTGTCGCGCTTCGGTAAACGAATCTTTGCTGCCGCATACCGGGCACGGTTTGGACAAGTCGATTTGATCGGCGCGAAAACGGGTTTTACAAACCTTACAATCCACCATGGGATCGGTAAATCCTTCCACGTGGCCGGAGGCTTCCCAGACCTTGGGGTGCATAAGAATGCTGGCGTCCAATCCCTCGATATCGTCCCGTTCGTACACCATGCTTTTCCACCAGAGTTCTTTGATGTTCTTTTTCATTTCCACACCAAGGGGGCCGTAATCGTAACAAGAATTAATGCCGCCGTAAATTTCACTACTCTGAAAAATAAAACCGCGTCGTTTAGCCAATGAAACCAGTTTATCCATTAAACTATTTGCATTTTTTTGAGCCACGCATCTTCTCCTTTGAAATTGTTCTCAGTAAATTTTATAAGCGCTAAATATAAGGGATTTCCGGTAAAAACTCTAAAAAAAATACGGGGAGCGCAAAATTATGAAGAGGCGTTGGTAAGGAAAGTTTTACTTTCAACAAATGTATAATACCCACTTCAATAAATATTAACAAAATAATTCATTTTATTGATAAAAAATACGGTATTTATTGTTGACAGGGTGATATTAATACCATATATTTATGGTGAAACCATAAAATAATAGAATGGCTATATATGAAAGCTTTTTTATTCGCAATTTTCATCTTTTTAAGTTCTTCCCTTTTTGCGCAAGTTCCAGGTAAAATTGTAGGCAGAGTTACCGATCAAAACGGGAATCCGCTTCCAGGTGTGAATGTAATTGTGGAAGGAGAACCGCTGGGCGCCAGTACGGACACGGACGGATTCTACATGATTCTAAATATTTCTCCGGGAACTTACGATCTAACCGCCAATTATGTGGGCTATCATCCTGTAAAAGTAACGGGTGTTGTGGTTAAGCCGGATTTAACAACACGCGTGAATTTTACATTGCATGAAGAGGTGATGCAATTAAACGAAGCGATTGTGGTTACGGCGGAGCAACCGGTAATCCAACGGGATGCTACGGCGAAAATTACCACGTTTAATGCGGAAGAGATTAAGTCGTTGCCCGTTGAAAATTTGCAGGAAATTTTAGCGATTCAATCCAATGTTTCCGTGTTAACGAATACACCTAATGCGAAACCAGGCTACAACATTCGCGGCATTGATGATATTCGAATGCGGGGCGGACGCAATAATGAAGTGGCTTTAATGATTGACGGCGTAAAGGTTTCGAATCCGGTTTTCGGCGGCTTTGGCACGCAAATCGGTAAAAATGCCATTCAACAAATTGTGATTGAGGCCGGCGGATTTAGTGCCAAATACGGGAATGCGCTTTCCGGGGTGATCAATTTAACGACCAAAGAAGGGCGGGGTAAAACGTCCGGTTCGTTTCGCTATTACACGTCCGAGCCGTTTGGCGTTGAACAATTGGGAACCGCGCATGGTAACGCGCTGCATCGGCAAAATTATCAGTACACCTTGGGAGGCCGATTGCCTATTGCGCGGAAGGTTAGCTATTTCCTGTCCGGAGAAGTGAATACACAGGCCGGTACGGTTCTTTTGTTTGATCAAATTTTATGGGACGATCATCGCAAACTGGAGCTGGATTTAAATGGCGATAATCGCCCGGATTCGACCATCTTGCTCCCGACTTCCGATGAAATTATTAACGGATATCTGCAATATGGAAATTTGGATTCGATTCAACCAGGTTTGGCTAAAAACTGGCGTAAGGTCATAGGCCCTGACGGGCGAAAAATCAATCCTTTGGATCGCTATGAAGGATGGACCGGTTTGGGTTGGAATAATTATTTTAATGTATTTACCAAATTGTCTTACCAACTTACGCCATCCCTGAAGATTCGCTTTTCAAATTTGTGGGATCAGCGTTATCATCAAATCAATAATTTTAATGCCTGGTACGATTACAATATGCGCGGGCAGAACGTGCAAATTTTGGGAAGTAACAAACAGACACTTTCCATTAATCATGCCTTGTCATCCCACACTTTTTATGATTTACGGTTGTCTCGTTTTTTTGAGAGCCGTAAGATTCGGATTCTGAGGGATTATTCCAAGAAATATCGTTCGAAGTTAAATGTTTTTTATCCTAAAAGTAACAATTTGAAAACGCCGGATGAATACATTCCGTATCGTAGCACCAAAGCGGTGGTTGACCCGTTTGAATCATCTTTCTATTTAAAAGCGGATAATCGGTGGTATTCCGGGGATCGCAGTACGAATTACGAAGCGCGTTTGGATTTGACCTCGCAATTGACCAAAGCGACAAAGATCGAGACCGGCTTTCAATTTAATTATATTGATTTGCATTATCATTCTTATCAGAACATTAGCGAAAAAGATCCGTTCCCTACGATTTATCATCGCACGCCGAAAGAGGGCGCAGTGTATCTGCAAGGGAAATCCGAGTTTGACAAATTGATCGTTAATGTCGGTTTGCGTTTGGACTACCAGGATTCCGGGGATAAGTTTTGGGTGATTCCCTTTGATCCCTTAGCTAAGCAAAGCGGGCAAGCCGATTCGATCGAAACCAATCCGTTAAAGCCGGTTAAACCCAAATATCATGTGAGCCCGCGTATCGGGTTGGCCTACCCGTTGACTTCCACATCGGTTTTGTTCTTTAACTTTGGTCATTTTTACCAGAATCCGAACTACCGGGATTTGTACCGGGCTACGGGCAATAGTCGTTTAATCAGTTTAATGCGCGGGAATATCATCGGTAATCCGAATTTACAGCCGGAGAAAGCGGTTCAATATGAAATCAGCTTGCAGCAACAAATTGGTAAAGATATCGGTGTAAAAATTAATCTATGGTCAAAGGAAACAACCAATCAGGTTGGGTCGGTTGTTGTTCCGGCTTATTCGGATCCAGGTCGCGATAATCCATTTACCTATGCCGTATTTGTTAACAACAATTTCGGTTCCGCACGAGGTATTGATATTGAAATCAAAAAAGCTTTGCGCGGCAATTTTGGATTCCAAATTAATTATACTTATTCCAAAGCCAAGGTTCTTTTACCGACTTCTTGGGACGGTTATTGGTCGGGAGATACGCAGGATGATTTACCTAAGCATGAAACTACGGCACCCTGGGATCAGCCTCATGTAATCCGAGCAAATTTTCAATATTATTTTCAAAGCAAGCAGGGCTTGCGCATTGGGAATTTTTATCCGCTGCAAAACACGATTTTCAGTTTAATTTATTACGGTGAAAGCGGCATGCCTTATACGCCGACGATTCCGGGCGGGGTTATTGTCGAGCCGTATTCCGCTCGTTGGCCTGCCTCGCATCGGGTCGATTTGCGTGTTTCCAAACAATGGCGCGTTTGGAAGCAAAGGTTCAGAGCATTTTTTGAAGTCAAGAATTTATTTGATCGTAAAAACGTATTAACGGGTTATACCCGAACAGGATCACCTACCAATCCCGGAACGGCTTCTTATTATACGTATTCATCGACTTATTGGGATTCGAGAAATAATAATAATTTTGCTTTACGGCGCCTGGTCTATGTGGGATTGGAAATAATATTCGGAGGGAGGTAAATTTTAGAGTTTATGTTTTTGAGAGGAAAATGTTATGTCTCAATCATTAGCTCAAATTTATTTACATATTGTATTTAGCACTCTGGACAGGGCGCCGTACATTCAACCGGAAGTTGAAAATGGATTGTTTTCGTATATGGAAACAATTTTAAATGATCTTAAATGCCATCCTTACCTGATCAATGGCGCAGCGGATCATGTTCACATTGCCTGTAACCTGGCAAGGACAATTACGGTCAGCAAATTGTTGGAAGAAATTAAACGGAATTCATCAAAGTGGATTAAAGGCCAAGGCCGTGAATTCAGGAATTTTAGTTGGCAAAAAGGATACGGCGCTTTTTCATTCGGACATTCACAATTGGAAAATGTTAAGCGCTATATTCGGAATCAGAAACGGATTCATCTTAAAAAAACTTACAAACAAGAATTTTTAGAGTTATTGGAAAAATATGAAGTGGATTACGATGAAAAATATTTATGGGATTAAATTTCACCCCGCTGGGGCGTCACTCTTTTCTATTTTAGGGCGCTGCCCATCTCTTACTATGCCCCGCTGGGGCGCCGGTTCCCTCTTGTTCCTTCTTCTCGCCCTATTCTCTTTCTCGGGCGTAACGGCCCAGCCCGCGCATGAACAAAACGCCCATTCCCGCCAATTCCTGGCTAAACCGGCTTCCGTCTTTGATCGGGCTACCGGATTTATGGATGCCGGTAAAATGAAGGTCATGGGTGTGGAAAATTTCGGCCTTCTCTGCGGTTGGGATCATCCCGGTTACCAAAGCTGGTATCCCGGCGCTTTTCATGGCGATTGGGGCGAGGTGCGTTGGATTGCTCCCGTAATTCTCATGCCCAAAGGTCCGTGGGGCGCCAAACACACCAATGGCCCGGATCTTCCCGAAGATCGCTCCGATCAATACAACGCCATCGAATCGTTTTCGGCCATCCATTTGCATGACGGTGACGGCCCCACCTTTACCGATTGGGAAGCTTTTGACGGCAGCGCTGAACATTATCATGGCAAACTAACCCAGGATAATATTCCCGTAATCGCCACAAGTACGCTGCCCAACAGTTGGCCCGAAGGCTATTATGATAAAAACGACCACTGGGTCTCCACACCAGGCGAGCATCATTGGCCCGGGCATTGGGCCTTGGATCCGGATGAAAGCTCGCCCACTTATGGCAAACCGTTGCCTGGTGAATTCGTCTCCAATCAGGACATCTTCTTTATTTCCACCGACAAATACAACGGCATTCGGCCGGGAGCCATCACGGCGCGTTACGGTTATCCGGTTGGTATCGACATGGAAGTTAGCGGCTACAGTTATTCCACGCCGCTTTACCAGAACGTCGTCTTCTTCAATATCAATTTTATTTTTCGTACCAAAGAACAATTAACCAATCCCGACAGTCGCTTTTACGATCCAAATCGCCATTTTTACGACGGGACAATTGACAGCGTTTATTTCGCCTTTTTTGTCGATCCCGATCTGCCCGGACGCTATTTGGTACCGGGATCTAACTATCGTCAGGCCACGCCGTGGGCCGAGGACGATTACGGTTTGATTTACGATTACGACAATGACGGCAAGATCGATGTCTTTTTGGCCTTCGATAAACAGGATTATTTTAAAGATCAGGTTTATCCGCAAAACGAAGGGCCTGTTTCGGCTTACGGAATTAATTTTTTCAGAACGCCATTGAAAGACCCGTCGGATCCCAATAGTCCGCAATTGGGCATTACCGGATTCCACTGGTTCGATCAGGATGAAGCCATGCGACCTTCCAAAATTAACGCTCAGTGGGAAAAAACATTGTACGCCCTTTCTGCCGGGAAGCCCGAGCTGATGCCCGCCACGGAACGTCCCAAATGGTTTCATGGTAATAATCCCGATCAGGACGACGTGGGTCTGCTCAAAGATTATCAGGAATCCTTCCCGGTGGGTAGCCGACCCGATATCCAATTCTGGTTTAGTTCCGGGCCTTTTAGCATTTCGCCAGGCGATACGATTCCCATTCACATCGGTATTGTGGGCGGTACGCCCGATCCCGGCCCGTTGGATGCCGAAGGATTTCCCACCAATCCGCCCGACGTGCGCTTTGCCACCGTATTCGAGGCATTGCGCCAGGCCGACAGTTTGTACAAAAACAACTTCATCGGTTTTCGGCCTCCCAAGGCGCCCACATTGAATGCCGTGGGCACAAAAGTAACCGACAAATACGATCTGCCCGTTGTTTACGGCCAGAACGGCAAAGTAACCTTGTATTGGGACGATAAATCCGAAAAATCATTTGAAATTATTACGCGCGAATACGATTTTGAAGGTTACCGCATTTACCGCACGCAGGCTGCCGTGGAAGGGCAGGGACAGCCGGAATGGGGAACACCGATTTACGATTATTCGGGCAAGAATATTGTGGGCTATCAACCATTGGCTCAGTATGATTTGGTAGATGAATGGCAAGGTCCCGATCCCTTGAATCCCTTTTTCAATCTCGGTAAAAACACCGGCTTAAAATACACCTTTGTCGATCACAATGTGGTTAACGGTGTGCGCTATCGATACACCATTACGGCTTACGATCATCCCAATTTAACAGCCGAGCAACCGGCTTTGGAATCATCACGCGGTAACGATCCGCGTCTGATTCAGACCGTCGACGTTATTCCCGGATTACAGCCGCAGGGATTCATTGGCGGCAGTGTGGACTCCAACGTGACTCATGTTTCGGGATTGGCTACCGGTTACATTTTTGTGCAGCCGATCGATCCCATAAATATTAGCGGTCACACGTATCGCCTTACTTTCAAGGATTCGTTGAAAAATTTAAAACTGGATATTTACGACGAAGAAACCGGGCAGTATTTATTCACCGATTACAATAATATCTGGCAAGAAAAGGATCTTCCCGTCGCCCAACCGCGTCCTATTTTTGACGGCATCGGTTTGAAAATAATCAATCATAATCATGTGGAGGAATTGGATCAAGGCTGGCAGACGGTTCACGGTGATACGTCCGATTATCGGTTCGGGGTGCTCACACCAACTGCCGATAGCATTATTGCGCCTTACGATTATGCCATTGTCTTCGGCGATTCCACGCCAAAATTCGCCGCTTCCGGTAATTCCGCTTACGTACCGTTTCAGGTTTTCAATATTACCAAAGACCCTCAAATGAAACATCCGCTGAAACTCTTTGTGCGCAATCCGGCGCTTCCCTGGACAAGCGGAGATTTCATCTATTTTCTGGAACCGGATGTGCACCACAAAACATGGACCATTACGATTGAGTGGGACAAAGGCGCCAAAAAACCCGATGCCGGCGATGTGTATGTCTACCGAACAAAGAAGCCGTTTAAAGAAGGAGATGTTTACGAAATCCGTACGCAGGCTTTTAAAAACGATCCCAATGAGGTGGATTTGTCGCAGGTAAAAGTCGTGCCGAATCCTTACATGGTATACAGCCTGGCAGAACAGGCTTCCACCCATCCGGACCGTTTTACGCACGAATTACGCTTTACCCATTTGCCGCCCAAATGCACGATTAAAATCTACACGGTAAAAGGAGATTTGGTGAAAACGCTGCATCACGACGCACCGACCATCGGGGAAGAACGTTGGAATTTGCAATCCGATGAAAATTTGGAAGTTTCCTACGGCGTTTATATTTACACCGTAAAAACGCCGGACGGTAAAAAGAAAATGGGCAAGTTTGCTATTATTTGGTAAATAAAAATGCAGAAACCTTTGAGAAATTAATTTGCGATTTTTAACTCACCCCCTCATTCCCCCTTTCTTCTTCGAAGAGAAGGGGAGGTAATCTGCCGATCAGCAAGAACTTAGCTATGATTAGTGGGAGAGTAAAAATCAGCATCGAATATTCAAAATTTGAAAAAATTCTGAAATCATGGCATTTTTTCAAAGGTTTCATATAGTAAAACAATGATTTTTAAACCACCATTTTAAGATGAAAATCCCGAGTATCGGGACAATAGCAGGGAGGGTCGGAAGTGGGTTCCGATTATTTGATTGACCTAATCAAAGGAATTCGAATGAAAACAAAAGATCATAAAACATTCAATCGCGCAACAAGCAAAACAGTCAAAAGGGCTGTTTGGGTGCTAATGGCATTGTTCGCCGTTTCGGGATTAAACAAACCGAGCTATGCCGGAGACTTGGTTAAAGTCGGCACCACAGCGGCCAACTTTTTGCAGTTGCGGGTTGGCGCCAGGGCCATTGCCATGGGCGGTTCCTTTGTTGGGCTGGCCAACGATGTCAGCGCTCTTTATTGGAATCCGGCCGGAATCACCGATCTTCCGGGCGTGCAGGCTTTTTATCAAAACAGTCGTTTGTACGCCGGACTAAAGCATCAAAGCTTCGGCCTTTCCTATGCGCTTGACGGTCAAAATTATTTGGGATTTTTGGTGAATTATTTGGACATGGGCAAAATGGAGCAAACCACGTTGGAGTCGCCCGAAGGAACCAACCAAACCTTTGATGCCGCTTCCATGGCCATCGGCCTGACCTTTGCCCGTCAGCTGACCAATCGCGTTTCCTTCGGCATTACGGCCAAGTACATTCAGGAGCGCATCTGGCTGGAATATGCCCGAGGCTACGCTTTCGACATTGCCACCATGTACAACATTCGCGAAAAGGGCATTCGCATCGGCATGAATTTAAGCAATATGGGACCGGACATGGGCATCGGTCAGGCGCCGCATCTTAAATTTTACAAGCGCAAACCGGACGATTATCCGGGCAGCCCGCAACCCGAAGCGCAGTTAAGCACGAAAACGTTTCCTTTGCCCTTGGCTTTTTCAATGGGCGTCGGCATTGATTGGCTCGGGCAAACGGCTCTGCGCCACAGCGAAGAAAACCGGATTACCACGGCCGTCAGTATTACCGACGGCTACGATAGTCCGTTTCGTATGAATTTGGGATTGGAATATGCCTGGCACGAAGTACTCGCCTTTCGGGCCGGGTATTATTTGAATTACGATACCGAAAATTATTCATTGGGCTTCGGGCTGAACATTTACAAGTATGCCAGGATCAATTTACAAATCGATTACGCCTGGATGAATTACGGCGATTTGGGTTCCATTAATGCCTATGGGCTGCAGTTTAAATTTTAGCCGAAGATGCCCGTTGTTCTAACAAAAGTTTGTTATTTGAAAAATTTAAATGTTAACACTTTTTTTCAGGCGCCCTTCAGTGTTGAAAATCCCGAGAATCGGGAAGATAGCAGGGGGCAGGAGTGAGTTCAAAAAGTTTTTTAAATATTTTAATGGGTTCACTCTAAAAAGGGGCTAAAGCCTCTCTTGGTGTAAAATCCCCATCCTCCCCGATAAATCGGGATGTAAACAGAAGGGTGGGGCTAACTAAGTAAAAAGCCATAAGTTAGCCCCAACATTTATGTTGGGGATAAATCTTAAGAAACTCTATATTTTAGCCCTTTAGGGCTTTTTAGAGTAAACACTTTATTAGAATTCAAAATTGTAACCGGAAGAGCGAATGCACGTATCCGCTAAAACACAGGAATATCCCGAAGTAACGTGGCAGGCCGTGGCCGTCGGCGTTTTCATCGGACTGTTGATGACCGCCAGTTTTTCTTACGCCGCTTTGGTATTGGGCTTTTCAACCAACGGTTCACCTGTGGCCGCCATTTTGGGTTGGGGCATTATGCGTGCCGTTTTTAAAAAGGGAACGATTGTCGAAAACAACATCATTCAGACCATCGCTTCCGGTATTAATACGGCGACGGCAGGGGTGATTTTTACCGTGCCCATTTTGTTGATTCGCGGCGTGCATTTTAACGTATTGTGGGTGGGCGCGGCCACCGTCGCCGGAGCTATCTTGGGCGTGGGTTTCATCATTCCCATTCGCAAACAAATGCTGGATATCGATCGTTTGCGTTTCCCGTCCGGTACCGCTATTGCTTCCATCTTGCGCTCACCGGCCGAGGGAATGAAAAAGTCGCGTTTGTTGATTTACGGCGCTTTGCTCTCGTCCGCCGTTTATGTGATTACCCAGTTCCCGCGCCTGGGCTTACCGCTCATCATTCCGTCCTCCATCGATTTGGGACAAATTTTACACCTGCCGTCTTACATTAACAATGTTTGGGCGGTTTCTTTGCTTAGCTTGGGGATCGGCTTTATCGCCGGACGCAACGGACTGTTTGTTTTGGCCGGCGGCATTTTGGCCTATTGGTTCATCACGCCGTTTATGATACACCTGGGTTGGGTACCGCAAAATTTAACGGGATCGCAAATCACTTCCTTCATTCACGGGAACATGACCCGCCCGTTGGGCATCGGCATGCTCATCGGCGGCTCATTGATTAGCATTGTGCTCACCTTACCGGCTATTAAAGCCACCATTAAAAGTTTTAATTTGAATAAAATCCAACAAAAAACCAATGATGAACTTTCCATTAAAATTCTGTATACGGTCATTTTGGTCGCTTTTGTTCTCTTCTTTCTGGCGGCCTATTTCACCTCGTCCATCGGTATTATTGCCGCTTTGATTGTTTCTTTGGTCGGAACGTTGTGGCTTTGGTTTGCGGGCATCATTGTTTCGCAGGCCACGGGCATGACCGACTGGACGCCCATCAGCGGGATGTCCCTGTTGGCCGTGGCTATTTTGATGATGTTCCTGCCCTCCGACGAAGTGGTGACCGCCGTGCTCATCGGCGCAGCCGTTTCGGTGGCTATTGCCGAATGCGCGGATATGATGCAGGATTTAAAAACCGGTTATTTGGTGGGCAGTCGCCCTTATCGCCAACAAGCGATGCAGTTGGCCGTGGCCTGGCTGGGGCCGATTGTTTCAATCAGCGTGATGTTGCTGATTTGGAATAGCGGCGGTGTTGATCCGGTAACCGGCCACAAATTACCGGGTTTCGGTCCGGGCACCGATATCGAAGCGCCGCAAGCGGTGGCCCTTGGCGCCACGATCGATAGCGTCATTAAAGGTAATGTTCCGGCACAGAAATATTTGGCCGGCGGCATTTTGGGTGCCTTGCTTTCGTTCTCCGGCATTCCCGGCCTGGGTGTTATTATGGGCATTGCCATGTATTTGTCCATTAAATACATCTTGCCATACGGACTCGGCAGTTTACTTTATTTATTGGTGGTTTGGAAGTGGGGTAAAGAATGGGCGGAAAAATGGGGCGTACCGTTTGCCGCGGGACTCATCGTCGGTGAAGCGTTGCTCATTATTACGTTTGCCATGTTAACCGTAGGGGGCGTGATTGCACCATGAGTAAACCTTTTAGAGCATTAAATTTACTCGTGCTGATTATCAGCGTGATTGCCGCCTCGGTCTATGCATCGCATATTCCGCCTTTGTGGTTACCGTTTAGCCTTGCGGTTTTGGTTATGATCATTACGCTTTATGTCTTGCGCCGCAATGCAAAAGCGGATTTGACACAGGCGCAGAACGAACGCCACCCTTTAAAGATTTTCGCTGAGATGGTTGGCAAAAGCCTGACCTTATGTGAACATTTGCTGAAACAGAAAGATTACGGTCCGTCCGATGTGGAGAAACTGGAAGATTTATCGGAATTTCTGACGACACACATGGAGCGCATTCATCCTCAGCTTACGGATATTTTGGGCATGAAAACATTTATCGATATCATTTTACCGTATGCGCGTGCCG
>JALWEA010000148.1 GCA_027039465.1 Calditrichia bacterium
ATTGATTTTTCTCTTCCATTGACGCGTCGGAATTTTTTCTTTGACCGCAGGTAAAAAGAGATGAAAGGTTGTTCCCTTCCCCACCTTGCTTTCCACATCAATAAATCCGTTCATACTTTTAACAATGCCGAAAACAACGGACAACCCCAAACCGGTTCCGCCTTCTTTGGTGGTGTAAAACGGATCAAAAATGAATTTAACTTCGTCCTGCGGCATGCCGATGCCCGTATCTTTAATGGTTAAATGAATGTAAGATTCGCTGCTATTCCCGTTAAATTTTGTCGGCAGCTCTTTTGCCTCCAACGGTTCGGTTTGAATGATTATTTTACCCGGACGTTCCGTTGCCCGTATGGCATCAATGGCATTCAGACAAAGATTTAACAATAGTTGATGAATTTGAATTTGATCGGAAAGAATAAAAAGATCTTTATCGAAAAGCTTCAATTGATATTTAATGGTTTTGGGCGTGGTTTGTTTTAGTAAATTAATAACGGTCTTGATTTCCACGGTCAAATTCAAAATCTCATAACGAGGCTCCTTTTTACGGGCAAAAGTTAATAGGTTCTGAACCAATGTTTTGCCCCGTTCAACCGCCTGCCTGATCGATTCCAAAGGCACTTTCAGATTATTTAGTTCCCCTAAACTTTCTTTCAATAGTGTGTAATTACCCTGAATGATGCCTAAAATATTATTAAAATCATGCGCAATGCCTCCGGCCAGTAAACCGACCGATTTCATACGTTCGGCGTGATGCAAAGTTTCTTCCAACAATTTCCGATCCGTAATATCACGGGCGATTCCGTAAACACCGTATACTTTTCCGCCAAAACTAAAAGGAGAACAAACGGCTTCGATAATTTTTACCCCGCCAGGCGCTTGTAGTTTTAATTCATGAGGTTGCTGAAATTCACCGGTCAGACAATCTTTAAATCGTTTTTTAAAGGAAGAACGCATGCTCGGAATAATCAAATCGGCAAACGGTTTACCGATCCAATCTTCAATATTTTGTTTGGTAATGGCCGTAAACGCCGGATTTAAAGATTCGATTTCACCGGCTGTATTTAATATGAAGATTAAATCCGGTGCCGTGCTGAACAACGTGCGATATTTACGCTCGCTGTCTGCCAGGGACAACTCCGCCTCTTTGCGACTGAGAGAGCTGACAAAAATGCTGGCGATAATTTTCAAAAGATTAATATCTTCCTTCGGCCAAAATTTAGGCATCCGCACCGAATCGAAACCGATGAATCCGATAAGTTCATCGTTTTCAATTAACGGAGTTACAATTAAAGATTGAATGTCCTGCGCTTGTAAGATTTCCTTTTCTGCGCTTGCCTCGGGCGGCAATTCGGAAACTTGCGGAATGTGAATAATTTCGTGCTTTAGTAGATGTTTCATCCACCAAGGAAAGGTCTTGGACGGCACCTCCTGCAAATTTTCGATTTGAGGTTCAATGCCTTCTGCGCACCACTCATGCGTATTAACCATAATTTGCTGGTTGTTTCGAAAAAGAAACAAATAGCTGCGATCCACATTGGCATATTCACCTACGATTTGCAGCGTCCAATTAATGGCCTTGTCGATTTTATACGTCGGCGTTTGGGCAAACATCTTTGCAATTTTTGCGATAATGGTTTCCAAACGCTCATTGCGTGTGGTCTTTCCGGATTCCATGGCCAAATAGTCAAGATTAATACCCATTCCGGAAAAACCGATCGTTTCACTACGTTCATTGCGCAGCAGATTTAAATTCCAAAGAATTTGCACGATTTTACCGTCGCGACGTTTCAAATCCAACTGCAAAGATTTTGGTAAGGTATTGTTTTTCAAGGCAATTTTAAATTGGTTGGCATAAAATTCGATCTCATTTTCATAAAACAATAAGTCAAAAAAGTTCTTATCGATTAATTCGGGCGCTTTGTAACCAAGAAGCTTACAGAACATTTGGCTGGCATATTTGATTTTTCCGTCGGAATCCAAAAGCACACCGACATAGCGTATATTCTTGATAAAATAGCGTAATTGAGGTAAAAAAAAGAGTCTTTTCATCTCTTCCAATGAAAAGAACAAAAAGTAGAAAGTTGAAGCGGATAGCCGTACAATCATTCCCATGATAATGGCATGGTTCGGTAAAAAGAAAAAGGCCTCCACAACGGTTTCAGTAGGCTGTACTTTCGTATTCTTAATTTGGGATAGGATATCCGCAGGGATACGAACCAATTCAACCAGACGGCGTTTGGTAATTTCCTTTTTGTCTACGCCAAATAATCGGTTCGCCGTTTTGTTGGCATCCCGAATCGCCCAATCGCGCCGACTAAAGAGCACAACGCTTAAGTTTTCCTGCTCCAATAAAAATGATTTCATTTATTTTTTAGCCTTAAAAAAACCGACCGAATTAAATTTAATCGTTTTAAATAAAATACGCGCTTAAAATACCGTTTCCTTAAAAGCAATGCAAATTAAGGCGAAGCAATTTCATTATCCATTAAATAAAAAACCGACTCTCACTTTTGCGCAGAGCCGGTCTTTTTGAAATGAAAGATTTATTCACGCGGACTAAACGGTTCGCATCCAGAAATTGCGGACTTTTTTACCGATTTGTTCGAAAAGAACGTACATGATCGGAACGATTAACAAGGTTAAAAGTGTGCTGGTGGTAAGTCCGCCGATAACCGCACGAGCCAACGGCGCCCAATTTTCCGAACCGCTGCCCCATTCAAAAGCCAAAGGTACCATGCCCAAAATGGTGGTTGAAGCCGTCATCAGCACAGGGCGCAAACGTACGCGGCCGCCTTCTTCCACTGCTTCGTATAAGCCTTTTCCTTTGCGCCGCAACTGATTAATGTAATCCACCATCACAATGCCGTTGTTAACAACAATTCCGACCAACATCACCACACCCACCAAAGCCATGACGCTTAAAGTCGTACCGGTAATAAATAAAGCAATAAAAACACCGATCACCGAAAGCGGTACGGTAAACATGATGATGAACGGATCTACCAGCGATTCGAACTGTGAGGCCATGATCATGTAAACCAATAGAATGGCAGCAAAAAAGGCAATGGTTAAGTACATAAACGATTCGCGCTGGTCTTCAGCCGTGCCGCCGATAACCACCTGAAAATCCGCAGGAATATGGGCTTCCTTGATAATTTTCTTGATTTTACGCACGGCCGTGGAAAGATCGGTTCCCGAAAGATCGCAGCCGATCGAAACGTAGCGTTCCTGATTCTCGCGGAAAATGGTGGTCGGCGCTTCGGTTTCTTCAACCTTTGCCACCTGCTGTAATTGAATCATCTTGCCGGAAACCGTCGGGATGAGTAATTGCTTCAGAGCTTCTTTGCTTTTACGGTACGGTTTATCCAGGCGAACCATGATGTCGTATTCATCTCCTTTTTCATAATAACGGGCGGCAACTTTCCCCTGGATGGCCGTTGAAATGATATCAGCGACCTGTAAGGTGGTCAATTTTAAATCGTTCAAACGTTGACGATCCGGAATAATGCGTAGTTCCTTGCCGCCGCGCTTCATATTGATGTCGATGTCCACCAACCCCGGAATCTGTTCCATTTTTCGTTTTAAGCGTTTGGCAATTTGTTTGGATTGCTCAATATCATGTCCGAAAATTTTCACATCAATCGCGCGATCCGTGGTGAAGGTGCCCGGCTGAATAAATTGATAGCTGACTCCTGGCAACTGATCGAGTCGTTTCCGCAAGTCATCTTCGATTTGTGCCTGCGAGCGTTTCCGTTTTTCCATGGGCTTTAGCCGAATACGAAAATTGATGGCTTCGCTCCCGTTTCCGCCAAAGAAAGCGAAAATGCCTTCTCCCTGACCGAAAATAGCCAACACATCGGTTGCTTCCGGAATGTCTTCTTTAACAATCTTTTCCAATTCGAGAACCGTTTTGCGCGTTTCTTTCAACGGCGTGCCTTTTTCCCGATAAACGGTTACGGCAATAAATCCCTGATCCGATTTTGGCAAAAAGTCACCCCCGATAAACGGAATAATCAATAAGGATAACAAGAATAAAAAGGTGGTAGAAAGCAAAACAAAGGTCTTGTGGTTTAACGACCAATGTAACGCTTTGCTGTAACTGTCGGTTAGATTGTTTAAAAATTTTCGGATTGCGGTTTTGATTTTTGACATCCGCACTTTTCGCATTTCGGATTCCAACCGCAAAATTCGCGAACCGAGCATGGGTACCAAAGTCAAAGCTACAATTAAAGAGACAAACAAACTAAAGGTGATCGTTACCACCATATCATTAAACAATTCTCCGGCAATGCCAGGCACAAAAAGTACCGGTAAAAAAACGCCGATGGTGGTTAAGGTGGAAGCCGTGATGGCCATGGCAACTTCGGTCGCGCCGGTATTGGCGGCGGTAAAACCGTCTTCTCCCAATTCTCGATGCCGGTAAATATTCTCAAGCACCACAATGGAGTTGTCCACCAACATTCCGATGGCCAGGGCCAATCCGGCCATGGAAATAATGTTCAAAGTCAAATTGGCCAGCATCATGACGGCAAAGGTGGTAATCACCGAAATCGGGATGGCCAGGCCCATGATAATACTGCCGCGAATGTTAAGCAGGAAGAAGTAAATCACCAAAAAGGCAATCAAAAAAGCCAGCAAAGCCGTGTCGCCCAAATTGCCGATGGA
>JALWEA010000149.1 GCA_027039465.1 Calditrichia bacterium
CGTGAAAACGATTCGTTGGTTGAAGTTGTACACGGCTTGAAACCAGGCCAAACTTATGTTAGCAAAAACGGATTCATTCTAAAAGCGGAACTGCTGAAAAGCGAATTCGGTGACGACGAACATTAAGTTGAATGACTTGGAATTAGGACTTGGGAACTCAATACTTGTGAATCCGGGACTTTGAACTTAGGCAGTTCCTAATTCCCAGTTCCCAGTTCCGAACAAGTCTTCAATAAAAATCCGAATCTGGAAAAACAGGAGAAAGATAAATGAATAAAATCATAGAATTTTCTTTAAAAAACCGCTTATTGATGCTGTCGCTGGCGGTGCTGATCATGGCGGGCGGCTGGTTTAGTTACCGCCAACTGCCCATTGACGCCTTTCCGGATGTATCGCCTTCCTTGGTGCAGGTGTTTACCGAAACCGAAGGTCTGGCACCGGAAGAGATCGAAAAATACGTAACCTTTCCCGTGGAAGCGGCCATGAACGGTCTTCCCAATCTGGAAACGATCCGTTCAGTCTCCAACTTCGGTCTCTCGGTGGTGAATATCTACTTTAAAGACGGAACCGATATTTACTTCGCCCGACAGGTAGTTAACGAACGTCTGCAGGAAGCCCGCGAACAGATTCCGGAAGGATTCGGCGATCCGCAAATGGGGCCGATCTCCACGGGCATGGGCTTAATTCTGTTTTACTATTTAGATGATACGACCGGTCAGTATTCACTGACCGAATTGCGTACCATTCAGGATTGGTTGATCAAGTACCAACTGCAAACCGTACCGGGCGTAACCGAAGTGCTGGGTATCGGCGGCTGGGAAAAGCAATTTCAGGTAACGGTTGACGCCAACGCTTTGCTGCGTTACGACGTGACCATTCAGGACATTATTGAAAAAGTGGAAGCCAACAATCTGAATGTAGGCGCACAATTTATCGAAAAAAATGCCGAAGAGTTCATCGTTCGTTCGGTGGGACTGGTCAAGAACATGGAGGATATCGAGAATATCGTCATCAAGACCAAAGACGGCACACCCATTTACTTAAAACAGCTTGCGGATGTAAAGATTGGCGGCGCCGTGCGTCGTGGCGTGCAAACCCGTGACGGCATTACGGAAGTGGTGGCCGGCATGGTGGTTAAACTTTACGGCACCAATTCATCCACAGTCATCGGCAAGGTGGAACAAAAGCTGGCCGAAATCAACAAAATGCTGCCGGAGGGTATTCGCATTGTTCCTTACTACCAACAAAAATCCTTAGTGGAAGCCGCTGTAAACACCGTCACGGACGCGCTGCTGCAAGGCATCATCCTGGTGGCTCTGATTTTGATCATTTTCATGGGTTCCATTCGGCCCAGTTTGGTGGTGGCTTTGTCCATTCCTTTTTCGATCCTGTTTGCCTTTATCGGCATGCGCTATTTGGGACTTTCGGTAAACCTGATGTCTTTCGGCGGTCTGGCCATTGCTATCGGCATGATGGTGGACGGCACCATTGTGATGGTTGAAAATGTGGATCGTATGCTGCGCCAATCGCGGAAAGATGAACCGCGCATCCATGTTGTAGCGCGTGCCGCCAGAGAGGTGGTTCGTCCCATCTTATTTGCCATTACCATTATTATTGTTGTTTTTTTACCGCTGTTTACGCTGCAAGGCGTTGAAGGCAAAACCTTTAAACCGTTGGCATACACGGTTTCATTGGCCATGCTGGGATCTTTGATTTTTGCCATCGCACTGGCGCCGCTATTTTCGCATTTGTTCATGCGCCGTCCGAAAAGGAAAACCGAAGGAGACGAACCGGTTAAAGAGGTTGCGGTCGTTCGGGCCTTACATCGTTTGTATTTACCGTTCATTCGTTTTTTTGTCAAACGACGCAGTGCGGCCATTATTTTGGCAACGGTTCTTTTGCTAATCGGCGCCATCATTTACCCGCGTTTGGGTTCGGAGTTTACTCCGACTTTGCAGGAAGGCACCATCATTTTGCGTTTAACCATGGCGCCATCCATTTCATTGAAAGAAAGTACGCGTATTACGCAAATCGTTGAACGACGTGTAATGAAAGTGCCGGAAGTGGAACATGTGGTAACGCGTATCGGCCGCGGCGAAGTGGGCGCGCATACCGATCCCATTAACAGTGCGGAAATGTACATTCTTCTCAAACCTAAGGATACTTGGCGTTCTGCCGAAACTCAGCAGGAATTGGAAGAAGTCATTCGCAAGGAAGTGGGTGAGATTCCCGGTGTGCTGTCCAACTTTACTCAGCCCATTCAAATGACCGTGGATGAATTGTTGGAAGGTGTCCGTGCGGAACTGGCTATTAAACTTTTCGGCGATGATTTGGAAGTATTGAAAGAAAAGGCCGATGAAATTGCCAGGATCATTCAACAGGTGCCAGGCGCTACAGACGTTCAGCCCGATCAAATCAGTGGCACGCCGCAGCTATTAATTCGCGTGAACCGACACGCCATTGCCCGCTATGGCATTAATGTGGAAGATGTGCAAAAGGTGATTCGGGCAGCTGTCGGCGGTCAAGTGGCTGGCCAACTCTTTGAAGGCGTGCGCCGTTTTGATATTTTGGTGCGCTTTGCACCGGAATTCCGAAAAACCGAAAGCGACATCCGCCAAATTCTAATCGAAACGCCGGACGGTGCGCACATTCCGTTGGAACAACTGGCCGATATTCGCGAAATTGTCGGCCCAAGACAGATTACAAGGCAAAACAGTCAACGCTTCATTACTATTCAGTGTAATGTTACCGGTCGTGATATCGGTTCGTTTGTGGAAGAAGGGCAGAAGGCCATTCAAGCCAATGTAAGCCTGCCTCCGGGTTATCTGGTAACCTGGGGCGGACAATTCCGTTTGCAACAGGAAGCCAACAAGCGTCTGGCCGTGGTTATTCCGGTTACGCTGATTATCATCTTTATTTTGCTTTTTTCCAGCTTCGGATCTTTGAAAAATACATTATTAATCTTGCTGAATATTCCTTTGGCCCTGGTTGGCGGAATTACCGCCTTATGGCTGACCGGACAGAACCTGTCCGTGCCTTCTTCGGTGGGATTTATTGCTCTGTTCGGCATTGCTCTGGAGAATGGTATGGTGTTGGTCACCTACCTTAACCAGTTGCTCAAGGACGGTGTGGAAATGGATGAAGCATCCGTCCAAGGTGCACTCCTGCGTTTGCGTCCTGTGTTGATGACGGCCGTAACAACGGCTTTGGGATTGATTCCTTTGTTATTGGCAACCGGTGTGGGCAGCGAAGTGCAGCGCCCTTTGGCCACGGTGGTTATCGGCGGGCTGGTTACTTCGACCATTTTGACTTTATTGGTTATTCCTGCGATTTACAAGTGGTTCGCCATTGACATCCAAAGCGAAGCGGAGACGGAGTAATTTTTGGGAACTGGGAACTCGGAATTGGGAACTGCTATTTAATTCCCGGTTCCGGTTCAAAATTCCCAAACTTTCAATTCCAAATAATTAATGAAAATAAAGGAAGGAACAAGATAATGAAACATATCATCGCATACATCAAACCGCACAAATTGGATGCGGTTACACAGGCCTTGCATCAAATTGATGAATTAACCGGCATGACCGTCATGGAAGTCAAAGGCTTCGGGCGCGGCCGTAAAAAAGGGAGTTCATTGGAAGAACAACTCAGCGATTTTGTTCGACATCTGAAAATAGAAATTTTCTGCAAAAATAATACGTTGGAACGGATTGTAACGGCTATTGAACAAACGGCGCACACGGGATTACGTGGCGACGGCAAAATTTACATCTGCGGGGCGCAGGAAGCCATCCGTATTAGTACAGGCGAACGGGGTGATGCTGCGGTGTAAAGATAGAATTGGTTGTTACGGATTATTCAGATAGTAAGATGAGTTGAGTGGGAACTAGTAACTGGGAACTGGGAACTGGGAACAGATGCGGCGTCCGGTTCCCGAGTGATTCTGCAGGACTTGTAGGGGCGAAGCATTTCCCTAACAAATTAAAGAAATAATCGATGCTTTTGGTTGCACAACGTTCAATTTTTTGAGTTTGCAGCGTCTTGACGGAAATGCTTCGCCCTTTCATCGATCGTCCAACATCAAAGGCAGAATCGTATCGAAGGACGAACATGACGCGTACTTATTTTACGATTATTACTGTCCGTACCTTGATACAAAAAGACAAGACACGCTTGCATAACGTATTCGGGCTGCAGGCGTCTTAAAAAAAGGAGAACTCAAATGAGTGAAGAAAAAGAACTAACCGGCTTTGGCGGTAAATGGTACAGCCATCCGCCCATGCGCAATGCACTTATCGCAGGCGTAATTGCCGGATTAACTTTTGCCATGGCCAAATCGGGAGTAATCGGCCAACCGTTGGCTATTGCCTTTTACGTGGTTTCCATTCTCATCGGCGGGTACCACTGGACAAAAGAAGGGCTGGAAGAGCTTATCGAAGAAAAAGCGATTGGCATCGAAATACTGATGATTTTTGCCACTATCGGGTCGGCCATTTTGGGTATGTGGGACGAAGCGGCCTTTTTGGTATTTTTGTACGGCGCAGCCGAAGGATTGGAAGAATACACTTATGCCAAAACGCGACATTCCATTCGCAAATTGCTTGATTTAGCACCCAAAGAAGCGCGTCTGTTGCGTGAAGGGAAAGAAATAACCATCCCTGCTA
>JALWEA010000150.1 GCA_027039465.1 Calditrichia bacterium
TGGCCTACGTAAATTTGACTGGCGTAATCCATTAAATGCAGAGTGGTTGAATGTTTTATTTGCGGTAATTCCAATTTGATTTTCGGTTTGTAAAAATAAAGGGTAATTAAGGCGCGACCTTTGCCGCGGACTTTTAAAACGGCAAAACGCGGCGGAGGCTCGGCCAAAACGTATCCCGGAGCGACCTGCACAATTTGCAAAGGCACCGTAATGTGAATGGTGTAAATCTTATCGGTCGTCACGGCGGCCCACAACAAAACGGCCAATAAGAATGAGCCGATCATGGGCTTGTAATGTTTGTAATTCACGCTACGTTTGAAAATGGTCATCTTGTATCCTGCAATAAACCAAATTGTGCCCCCACTTTGCCCCCATGCAATACGCACGAAAAGGAAAAGGAAGAAGCGTTGGATTGAGCAAATTAGTTAAAAAGTAACTTCAAAACGCAATATTTTCAAAGTAAATTTTATGAACCGTCAATCGCGTAATTCGATAACAACCCGATCTTTATACGCATTGGCGTCAAAATAACGGGCGGCATTTCCCTCGCGCACGGCAATCTCCAAAAAATTGAGGCTGTTCCACAAGGCCAAGGGTTGGCCTTTACCCACCTGAGCGTAATACCCGAGAACGCGATCCGTTTTAAAACTTTTAAAAGTTACTAATTTTATTGATTTTTTCCAACGTTTTAAATCATCGGCGTGCAGGGCGCTGACAATATTTCCGAAATGGTCGATAGCCAAAATTTCGGCTTGACAAATATTTCCATCCACTTTAAGGAAATCATCGCCCGTAAAGGCTGCTGCAACATCGGGTACGGCGATGTCCGCAGGAGCAATACCCGTTGCCAGTAAAGCTGCCGCAGGCCCGAACAAATCGCGTCCGTGAAAAGTGGCGTTGCTAATTTCGGGGTTAACCTTTTCTTGTAAAATGCGCCAGATTTTCACCGCTTCCCTTTTCTGCAGCAGGGTAAAAACACCGTTGTCCGGCCCGACAAAAAAATAACGTTCGGTTTGCACGATTAACGGTTTGCGCTCACTGCCAACGCCCGGATCAACGACGATCAAATGCACCGTTCCCGAAGGGTATTGATCATAATAATTAATCAGGGTGTAAGCAGCACGTTTCACATCGAACGGAGGAATGTCGTGAGTGATATCGACCAATGTCGCCTGCGGCGCCTTCCGTAGCAAAACACCCTTTACCCTCCCCACGTAACCGTCTTCCGTGCCGAAATCGCTCATAAAAGTAATGATCATTTTACGCAAATTCCCGTTTTATTTTTGACATTTCGGGCAAAATCGTGTGGAACGTCCGGCTACTCGTTTCTTTTGGATTGGCGTACCGCAATTAAAGCAGGGCTGCCCTTCCCGCTTGTACACTTTAAAATACAATTGATTTTTACCCGGATTGCCGTAGGCATCGCGGTAATCGGAAATGGTACTGCCCATGTTTTTAACCGCTTGCTCCAAAATAAAACGAACGGATTCAAATAAGCGTTCCGCTTCTTTCCGGGAAAGTGAACCGGCTGAATGCTCCGGATGAATGCCCGCACGGAAAAGACTTTCGTCCGTGTAAATGTTGCCCAACCCTGAAATGAATTTTTGTGACATTAGAAAGGCTTTAATGCCCGTTTTTCGTCCGGACAACATACGGTAAAAAAGCTCAGGCGTCCAGTCTTCATCCAGCGCATCCTTACCCGTATTCTTTAGAATTTCAGCGGGGTCATCCACATGATACACGCGCCCGAATTTGCGCGTATCATTAAAAATCAAACGGCTGTCGTCGGTGAAAAACAGCACCAAGCGCACATGGTTTAAACCCTGCAATTGCACAGAATTGGTTTCTGCATCCGGGGCAAAAGCCAATCGACCGGTCATACGCAGGTGAATGATCAGGGTCGATTCGTCCAAAGGAAAAATCAAATATTTACCACGACGTCGAATAGCCTTAATGCACTGACCTTCAATGGGAACCTCACTGCGATTAACCCACGTTTTAGGCCATAGGACTTCTACCTGTTCAATACATTTTCCGACAATCAGCGGGCGCAACTCCCGGATCACGGTTTCAACTTCCGGCAATTCGGGCATGGGGGTTCCTTACTTTTTAGATTTCCGTGATTTAAATTTAAAGATGAAAGATTAAAGATGAAAGATAAAATGAGGAATGGCTCAATTGAATTAAGTTTTTCAAAATTAAACAGAAGGCGTTGAGCCCAGCTAAAATAGAAGCAAATTAAATTGTTTTTAAAAACATAAAATAAAACTATTCCGATTCAATAAGCTCTACAATATCAACACTTATACCGTCTTTAACTTTTTTGTAATAAAGTATTCTAACATTTATTTCTTCACTGAGATTCTTTTTTATTTGATAAGTTTCCGGCTTGATGCTAACAGGGATATCGCCAATATATCCATCAATACCTACAGCTTCTTCTTCAGGTATTGATAGCCGATAACTTTTATTCAAAATTTGGGATACTTTCTTTAAAACGGCTTCTTGGAATCTTAATCCGATAAAAGTTTTTATGACAACAAGATCATATACCCATTTTTCAATCATTTCTCGATCAATTTCATTCATTACATCCTTAAAATTTTCAATCATTTCAACAATTCTGCCCGTAGCTTTTTGGATAGCATCCGGATGGGTATTTAGATACCATTCTTCCCATTCGTTTATTGATTTCCCTGAGAATTCCTTGATTAATTCACTCATTTGTCCCACAACGGCTGGCCTTGTACCTTGGGCATTCTGGTTAGCCAAATTCAATATTTGAGTTGAATATTTTGGAAAATCAAAAGAAGTTATTCCTAATAATTCCTTAACTTCTTTGCTTTTTATTTTAATTTTGGTTTTCATAAAAACTTAATTCCCCTAACAATTTTTCAAATTTGGAGCGATATTTAAACGGAAATTCCAAATCTATTTCGGCATAGCCCTTTTTGATTAAATGTGCATTGATAAAAGTTTTATTTTTCATATAAACGTAAGCAAGCAGATGATTTTCATTATCATACTTCTGAACATCGAATTTCAACAAAATTCTTCCGCTCCCAATCTTCAATTTTAAAAACTCCATTGCTTGCCGGAAAGATTCTTTTTTGGGCTTTACCCCTAAAAGACGTATCGTTAATCCATTGGTAAGTTTTAACAAATTCGGGGACAAGATTTCTTTAACCGAATAGAAATCTTCCCTTTTAATCCCATTTGTATTATCTTGCATGCTTATTTTGGAGCCAAACTTTAATTTATTCGGATCGATTTTTTTATCGAATTTTACGGGATCTTTAAAAATATACGGAAGCTTTTTAATTTCTTCTTCCCAATTGGTTTTGTTTAAAGTTTGCTTCTTAAATTCAATCTCATTTTTAAACAAAGGCGGGTTACTCGTCTCTAATTTGGATTTTATCATTGGTAAAAAATTTTCATTAATTTCGTACCCTATGGAATTTCTTTCGGTACTCATTGCAGCCAAAGAAGTTGTTCCACTCCCTAAAAACGGATCAAGTACCGTTTCACCGACGAAACTAAACATTTCGATGATTCTTTTGGGTAGCTCAACCGGAAACATTGCGATGTGATTTTCCTGCCGAACGCCGTTAAAATACCAGTGGCCGGAGAAATATTCTTTCCATTTTTCTTTGGAGATTTTTGATTTTTCTTTAATTTCTTTCGACACTTTCGGAGCAATGCCCGGTTTCTTAAAGATCAAAATAAATTCATAATCAATCTCGATAATTCCGTTTCTAGGATATGGATATGAGCCCATTATGGATGCGCCGCCGGTCGTATTCATTGTCGTCTTTTTTTGCCAGATTATCGCCCCCATATAATCAAACCCGATGGTTTCACAGAACTTTATTATTTCGGTTCTTATTGGAATGACTTTGTATCTGCCATAATAAACAGACCTAGCAAATTGATCGCCAATATTTATGACCATTTTGCAACCGGGATGCAATACACGAAAGCTCTCTTTCCAAACCAAATTTAAATTATTGATATATTCTTCATAGGAATCATTAAATCCGATTTGTTCTTTAACTCCGTAGTCTTTTAATTGCCAATATGGAGGGGATGTCACAATCAAATGGACGGAAGAATCCTTTATTTCATTCATTTTTCTCGAATCACCTATAATGCAAAGATGCCTAGTCTTCATTTTTTCCCTTCAAATACCTATTTAACTAATTGATATTAAAATAATATCAAAATTTTTTAAAAATTAAAAATTTTATTTTCAAAAATTAAGTAAAAGGCTTATTGTTAAACTTCTATTTCGTTAAAAATTTATCAGTAGGTTGAAAACATATCGTGATTAATTTAAGAGCTATCATTTAGCCTAAATAGAAGAAATAGAATCGATACGATTTTCCGCTTATCTTATGTCTTCGAATTTCATCCTACTCCTTGTGCACCTGTGTGGCGGCGGCGCTTTCCAAAAACCAACCGATAAAGGCCAACCACAAACCGTCCCAAATATCTCCGGCAAAGATGAGAAATAATCCCAGGAATATAAACAAATAGGCAAACAAACGACCCACATTGGCGGCAATGATGGTCGCTTTCAGCAAGTCGTGATTGGCAGCCCAAATAATGGCCAACAACGCTTTACCGCCATCCAACGGGTAGCCCGGAATTAAATTAAAAAT